>NZ_JAXDEO010000006.1:0-152135 GCF_035064975.1 Pseudomonas sp. YuFO20 | reverse complement strand
GCCGCACTATGTCCTGCCTCATCGGCGAGAGGAGCGTATTTATCCCCGAGCCATCCGGCTCAAATCGCCGAAGTATCCGATCAGAAATAAAAATGCCAGTCAGCTTAACTGACTGGCATTAGGCTCAATGGCCGGTTTTTTGTCTGAGATTTGTGGCGTTCTTACCGGCCTCTTCGCGAGCAAGCCCGCTCCCACAGTTGATTGCATTCCAATGTGGGAGCGGGCTTGCTCGCGAAGGCGTCATTTAAAACACCACAACTCCATCAGGCTGCAGCAAACCGCTTGTCCAGATAATCAATGATCACCTTGGACTCATACATCCAGGTCGTCTGCCCATTCTCTACGATTCGCAGGCACGGCACCTTGATCTTGCCACCTTGCTCGAGCAGGGTCTGGCGATCCGTTTCGCTGTTCTTCGCATCACGCAAGGCCACCGGTACGTTCAGGCGACGCAGGGTGCGGCGGGTTTTCACGCAGAACGGGCAGGCATGGAACTGATACAGGGTCAGGTCCTTGGCGGCGGCTTCGACCTGGGCCTGGGCGGCGGCAGGGCGCTGCTTCTTGCCGGGACGGGTGATGAAGTCGATGAAAATGATCAGTTGGCCAAGGCCGACACGAAGCGCTTTTACGAACACGTTGAAGCCTCACGGTGCTATTGGAGAAAGGCGCGCAGCTTACCTGATTTTTCCCGGACGAAAAAAAACCGGCGATGAATGCCGGTTCTCTTCGTGGGGCGAATTACTTGATCAGGCTGAGAAATTCGCTGCGAGTCGCGGCGTTCTCACGGAACTCGCCCAGCATCACCGAGGTGATCATCGACGAATTCTGCTTTTCCACACCGCGCATCATCATGCACATGTGCTTGGCCTCGATCACCACGGCAACGCCCAGGGCGCCGGTGACCTGCTGGACGGCATCGGCAATCTGGCGGCTGAGGTTTTCCTGGATCTGCAGGCGGCGGGCGTACATATCGACGATCCGCGCGACTTTCGACAAGCCCAGTACCTTGCCACTCGGGATGTAGGCCACGTGGGCCTTGCCGATGAACGGCAGCAGGTGGTGTTCGCACAACGAGTACAACTCGATGTCCTTGACCAGCACCATTTCGCTGTTGTCGGAGCTGAAGAGGGCACCGTTGGTGACTTCTTCCAGCGTCTGTTCATAACCGCGGCAGAGGTACTGCATGGCTTTGGCGGCACGTTTTGGCGTGTCGAGCAGGCCCTCGCGGGAGGGATCCTCGCCCAGTTGGCCAAGGATCGCGGTGTAATTCTGTTCCAGGGACATGAAACTACCTGTGGGATTTTACGCAAAGGGCAAGGGTACGGTGACGGACACGACGCTGCAAGCGTGAAGCATCAGCTTTACTCGTCGCGGCCTTCCATCATGGTTCGTTTGAGCATCACATAAACAGCGCCCGCACCGCCATGTTTGGGCTGGCACGAGGTGAAACCCAGTACCTGCGAATGCTGGCGCAGCCAGGTATTGACGTGGCTTTTGATCATCGGCCGCTTGCCGTCCAGGCGCACGGCCTTGCCGTGGGTGACGCGCACGCAGCGGATTTCGAACTTGGTCGCTTCAGCCAGGAAGGCCCAGAGGGTTTCCCGGGCCTTTTCCACGTTCATGCCGTGCAGGTCAAGGCTGCCTTCGAACGGAATCTGCCCGATCTTGAGCTTGCGCATCTGGCTTTCCTGCACGCCGTCGCGGGCCCACATCAGCTCGTCTTCGGGGCCGACGTCGATGACGAACTGATCGGACAGCCCGTCGACAGTGGTGGCATCGGTGCGCACGGTGGCCGCCTGGCGCAATTTTGCGATCTGCGCGCGGTCAGCCTTGGGTTTGCCGGTTTCGGCGCGATCGTGCTTGATCGGCTTGACGCCTTGGATCGCACTTTTGAACAGGGAAAAATCGTCGTCTTGCATGTCAGCCTCCGCGAAGGGCGGCCAGTTTACCCAACTCGAAGGGAATCGGGCGTGAGAAAACGCGCGGCAGCGGGCGACGATGTGCGCTTAGTCGTGTTTTTTCATCAGGTGCGGGGACATGTTCAGCGCGTTCGACTGCCGTGAACGGCGGCGGCAGCGGCGCCACAGCCACACGCCCAGGTACAGCACGAACAGGCCGATGACCAGGATCACTGCCGCCCCCGCGCGGTTGCTGTTCAACTCGCCCAGGGCGGGCATGTGACCGAACAGGGCGGCGGCACCTGCCATCGCCAGCAGCACGCCACAGGTCGCCAGCAAGGCGGCAAAGGCCGCGCCGAATCGAAAACGCCAGTTGCTTTGGCCTTTGGGCCGCAAGCGGCGAGCGTCAAAACCATCGGATAACTTCATTCCGACCTTCCTCAATGGGTATCGGCCCTTCGACCGGAAGTTGACCGGGATGTTCCTGAGGCTAAGACATTTACGGCGAACAAGAGGCTTTTGCGGATGAGCGGCGGCCTGCGCCGCCCATGAACCCTGCTCAGACCAGGTCGTTGGTCAGGGCGAGGGCGGCAAAGTTGTCCGCCATGATCGCCATTTCGGTCTGCTGCACATGCTCGGCGCTCAGGACGCCGCCTTTGTACGGCAGATCGCGGGTGGCGCAGGCGTCTTCCACCAGGGTGCAGCGGAAACCCAGGTTTTTCGCCGCCCGCACGGTGGTGCTGACACTGGAATGGCTCATGAAACCGCACACCACCAGGTCCACCGAGCCCAGTTCTTCCAGGCGTTTTTTCAGGTCCGTGCCATGGAAGGCACTGGGCAGGATCTTCTCGATCTTGATTTCGCCGGCCAGCGGCTCCAGCCCCGGGATGAACTGGCCACGCTCGCCGCGGGGGTCGAACAGCCCACCAACGGTGCCGAGATGGCTGACATGCACGATGGGCCGGCCGGCCGCACGGGCAGCCGTCACCAATTGCTTGATGTTCGCGACAGCCGCATCCATGCCGCTCAGGGCCAGGGGGCCGCTGAGGTATTCTTTCTGGGCATCGATGATGATCAGGGTCGCATGACTCAGTTTGGCTGCTGCGTAACCGCGGCCGCTGAGTTGAAACATCGTTTGTGGAACGGACATTCTGGGGCTCCTTCGAGTGGGGCTTTTGCGACATTGTCCTCTGGCTGAGCGCTTCTGTGAATCGCTACCATCGTAGGCACCGTCGTTACTGGCGTGCAGCGTTGTCAAGTATGACGTTTTGTTCAAGGGTGGGTGAGAAAACCAGAAGTTTCCTACATTTGCCCGAGTATTTTTCCTGCGTCGTCGAGACGACGTTTGACTGGTAGAATCGCCCGTCGATTTTTCTGGAGTTTACCGTCGTGATCACTTCCCGCCTTCGTACCCTGCGTGACCATATCCGTTGGGCCGTCAGCCGCTTCCATGGGGAGGATCTGTTTTTCGGCCATGGGACCGACAACGCCTGGGACGAAGCCCGTCAACTGGTGTTGGGTGCGCTGCACCTGCCGTGGGAAATCGCCGACAGTTACCTGGACTGCAATCTGGAAGAAGACGAAGTGGCCCACGTGCAGCACCTGCTCAAGCGCCGCATCGAAGAGCGCGTGCCGACTGCTTACCTGCTGGGTGAAGCCTGGTTCTGCGGCCTGTCGTTCATCGTCGATGAGCGCGTGCTGATCCCGCGTTCGCCGATCGGCGAACTGATCGAAAACCGTTTCACGCCATGGCTGGGCACCGAGCCGGCGCGGATTCTCGACCTGTGCACCGGCTCCGGCTGCATCGGTATTGCCTGCGCCTATGAGTTCCAGAGCGCAGAAGTGGTGCTGGCCGACCTGTCGTTCGAAGCGCTCGAAGTGGCGAACCAGAACATCGAGCGCCACGGCGTCGACCAGCGTGTCTATACCGTGCAGGGCGATGGCTTCGATGGTCTGCCGGGGCAGCGTTTCGACCTGATCGTGTCGAACCCGCCGTACGTGGACGCCGAGGATTTCGCCGACATGCCGGACGAATACCAGCACGAACCGGAACTGGGCCTGGCCTGCGGCGATGACGGTCTGAACCTGGTGCGGCGCATGCTGGCCGAGGCCGCGGACCACCTGACCGAGAAGGGCTTGCTGATTGTCGAAGTGGGCAACAGCCAGGTGCATGTCGAGGCGTTGTACCCGCAAGTCGATTTCGCCTGGCTGGAATTCGAGCGCGGCGGGCATGGCGTGTTCATGTTGACGGCTGAGCAGTGCCGCGAGCATCAGGCATTATTCGCGTCCCGCGTCTAATTCCTTGAAACCCTATCGCTGGCAGGCCAGCTCCCACAGGTTTTGTGTGTGCCAAAACATTTGGGCACGACATGATACCTGTGGGAGCTGGCCTGCCAGCGATGGCATCGCCGCCGACTACCGGTGTGTCGCAATCCAGATCAACAACCCCGCCTGAAACACCGCAAACGCCACCAAACAGGCAATGGTAAAGCGCAAACCGGCGTCTTCACGCTGGTATTTGCTGACCTTCTCTTCGTGTTTCTTCAGTTTGACTTCCTGCTCGGCCAGGTTCTGCTCGGCTTGCTGGAGCATCTGCGCCGCCTCGAGAATCTCCACCACCTGCAGTTTTTCGGTGTTCCAGTCGCCCAGCAAGTCACCGACCCTGACTTCCTTGACGCTGCCTTTCAAATGCTGGGCATCGGCGTAGACCACGTCGAAACCGTGCACCCTCAAAAAGTGATCGCGGCGCAGGCGCGTGTCTTCGTTCAGCGCGTCCTTGTTGTTGAGATCGCTACCGTCGACGGTATAGCCAGGCCAGCGTTTCTTCGCCCAGTTGACCCCGTAGGCGGCCATGAAGCGGCCGATGCCGCGGTTCAGCGGTTCGATTTGCAGGCCGCTGTCCGGTCCGAAATGCACGCGTTTTTCGAGGTGATCGACCCACACATCCAGATGATTCTGTTCCTTGCGCACCCGCTGGCCGGGCAGGGTGATGCGCATGCGCAGCAGGCTGCGGACCTTGTCTTGGCGCTCGGCATAACCGAACTCGACAAAACGCAGGGGCCGGCCACCGGTGCTCCGATCGGTCTGCAGCGGCGCCAGACGGAGCATTTTCGGGTGCTCGACGTCGACGTCCGCCCAGGGCAGCTCGACCGCTGGCGGTGCCTCTTTTTCAGCGGTGGTGTCGGGTGAAGTCGGGGTATCGGTCATAACGGCGAGATCCTGTCCAAGCTCTACTTGTCGCCAGCCATAGCGCTGGCGACAAAGACTTATCGGCCGTTTTTTTCAGGACTGGAGTGCTAAAGGCGCTTAAGAGGTGCGAAGTCCGTCAATAAAAGCCAGGATTCGCGTGCCCAGCTCAGCCGCCAACGGCAATTGCGGGTCTTTATAGGAGGCCAATTGCCGTTTGACGTCGTTGGGCACGATGCGCATGACGTGGTTCATGCCTTCGATCAGCGCCAGTTCGGCGTCCGGCTTGGCCGCCTTGAGCAGCTTGGCGTCATTGATCCCGACCTGGATGTCGTTGCTGCCCTGGATGATCAGCGCCGGCATTTTCAACCTGGCGAACGCCGCGGCAGGGTCCTGGCGGAACAGTGAAATCAGGTACGGCTGCACACTCGGACGGAAAATCACCTGCAGTTGCGGTGGCACGTTGTCGTCAGTCTTCCCGGCCTTGAGGCTGTCGAGCAGTTGGTTACTGCGCAGCACCAGCGGAGGAGGGAGGCGGTTGCCCAGTTGCTCGCGCAGCACCTGGTCGATCGGCCGGGCGCTGCCGGACATGGAAATCACCGCTGCGGCATCGACGCTGGGGGCCGCGAGGCTGGCGATCAAGGCGCCTTCGCTGTGGCCCAGCAGGATCAACTGGCTGAAGCGCGGGTCGGTCTTGAGTTTGCGGCCCCAGGCTTCGGTGTCGGCCACGTAGCCTTCCACCGACAGATTGCGTTCGTCAGGGGCTGCCGCCAGGCTCGCCGCCACACCGCGCTTGTCGTAGCGCACGCTGGCGATGTTGTGTTTGGCCAGTACCCAGGCCAGGCGCTTGAGGCTGTCATTGCGCCCGCCGTCGGGGTTGTTGCCGTCACGATCGGTTGGGCCGGAGCCGGAAATGATCAGCACAACCGGCACCGGCGTTTCGGATTTGGGCAGCAGCAACGAGCCGAACAGCTCTCCAGTGCCGGTATCCAGGGTGATCGGCCGCTGCAGGACAGTGGCCTGGGCAAAGCCGGAAATCAGGGTAAGGCTCAAGGCTATAACTCGCAGCATTGTCGGGCCATCATGGTCAAGGTGCCGGTTGGACTCGCCGGCTCCCATAAGGTTCGAGGATGAACTACTTGGATAGCCTGCGTATACTGGCGCGCATTACGTATTCAGGTTCATTTCACGGAGCGTCCTGCATGTCCGGCAATACCTACGGCAAGCTGTTCACTGTCACCACCGCTGGCGAAAGCCATGGCCCGGCGTTGGTCGCCATTGTCGATGGCTGCCCGCCGGGCCTGGAGATTTCCCTGGAGGATCTGCAGCGCGACCTCGATCGCCGCAAGCCCGGCACCAGCCGCCACACCACCCAGCGCCAGGAAGCCGACGAAGTCGAAATCCTCTCGGGGGTGTTCGAGGGTCGCACCACCGGCTGCTCCATCGGCCTGTTGATCCGCAACACCGACCAGAAGTCCAAGGACTACTCTGCGATCAAGGACTTGTTCCGTCCGGCCCACGCCGACTACACCTACCACCACAAATATGGCGAGCGCGATTATCGCGGGGGCGGGCGCAGCTCGGCCCGGGAAACCGCGATGCGCGTGGCGGCCGGTGCGATTGCCAAGAAGTACCTGGCGACCCGGGGCATTGTCATTCGCGGCTACATGAGCCAGCTCGGTCCGATCGAAATCCCGTTCAAGACCTGGGACTCGGTGGAGCAGAACGCCTTCTTCAGCCCTGATCCGGACAAGGTGCCGGAGCTGGAAGCCTATATGGACCAGTTGCGCCGCGACCAGGATTCGGTCGGCGCGAAGATCACCGTGGTCGCCGAAGGCGTGATGCCGGGGTTGGGCGAGCCGATTTTCGACCGTCTCGACGCGGAGCTGGCCCATGCGCTGATGAGCATCAACGCGGTCAAGGGCGTGGAGATCGGCGCCGGTTTCGCCAGCGTCGCCCAGCGCGGCACCGAGCACCGCGATGAGATGACGCCAGAAGGTTTCCTCAGCAACAACGCCGGCGGCATTCTCGGCGGCATTTCTTCCGGCCAGCCGATCGTGGCCCACCTGGCGTTGAAGCCGACCTCGAGCATCACCACGCCGGGCCGTTCCATCGACATCCATGGCAACCCGGCGGAAGTCATCACCAAGGGTCGACACGACCCGTGCGTCGGCATCCGCGCCACGCCGATCGCCGAAGCGATGATGGCCATCGTGCTGATGGACCACCTGCTACGCCACCGTGGGCAGAACGCCGATGTGCGGGTGAGCACGCCGGTGCTGGGCCAGATCTAAGACACCGGTGGCGGCCCTCCCGTACTGGCGGCTTTCCAGCTTTTATCTGTTCTATTTCGCCTTGCTCGGTTCGACAGCGCCTTTTTTGGCGCTGTACTTTGATCACCTGGGGTTCTCCGCGGCGCGCATCGGCGAGCTGGTGGCCATCCCCATGCTGATGCGTTGCGTGGCGCCGAACCTCTGGGGCTGGCTCGGCGACTACACCGGGCGGCGGCTGGCGATCGTGCGCTTGGGCGCAGTGTGCACGCTGCTGACGTTTTCGCTGATTTTCGTCAGCCAGACCTATGCCTGGCTGGCGATGGTCATGGCCTTGCACGCGTTCTTCTGGCACGCGGTACTGCCGCAGTTCGAGGTCATTACCCTGGCGCACCTGCAAGGGCAAACCTCTCGCTACAGCCAGATTCGCCTGTGGGGCTCCATCGGTTTCATCATTACGGTGGTGGCGCTCGGGCGCTTGTTCGAATGGCTCAGCCTGGATATTTATCCCGCAGCGCTGGTGCTGATCCTGGCCGGGATCGTGCTCAGCAGCCTGTGGGTCCCGAACGCCCAGCCCGTGCAGGGCGAGCGATTGACTGGCGAAGGTTTCCTCGCGCAATTGCGCAGCCCCGGGGTGTTGGCGTTTTACGCGTGCGTGGCGCTGATGCAGATGAGCCATGGGCCCTATTACACCTTTCTCACCCTGCACCTCGAGCGACTGGGTTACAGCCGCGGCGTGATCGGTATGCTCTGGGCCGTCGGCGTGGTGGCGGAAGTGCTGATGTTCATGGCCATGAGCCGGATCCTCGCGCGGTTCTCGGTGCGGCGCGTGCTGCTGGCGAGCTTCCTGCTGGCGGCGTTGCGTTGGCTGCTGCTCGGCACGTTCGCCGAATTTCTCTGGGTGTTGTTGTTTGCCCAGGTGCTGCACGCGGCGACATTCGGCAGTTTTCACGCCGCGGCCATCCAGTTCGTGCAGCGCAGCTTCGGCCCGCGCCAGCAAGGGCAGGGCCAGGCGTTGTACGCCGCACTGGCCGGCACCGGTGGCGCAATGGGCGCGCTGTATTCCGGTTACAGCTGGAATGCCCTTGGCGCCCCCTTAACCTTTAGTATTGCCAGCCTCGCAGCGCTGGCGGCAGCCGTTATCATTGCCACACGAATGCAAGAGGACACGCGCTCCCTCTTGAACAATCAAGGAGTTGCCAGATGAGTAGCCTGTCCGTTTATCACCTTTCCAGTCCCGACATCCCCAACAAGGTGCTGACCCACTTCGAAGACATTGCTTCGACGCTTGCCGAGCAGGGGGTTCGCTTCGACCGCTCGGAAGCCACGGCGAAGGTCCGCCCCGGTGCCAGCCACGAAGACGTCATCAATGCCTATCAGGCGCCAATTGACAGTCTGATGACCGAGCACGGGTTGCGCAGGGTCGATGTGATCAGCCTTGACCGCGATCACCCGCAAAAAGACTCGATACGCGCAAGCTTCATCGAAGAACAGCGCCAGGACCAGGACGAAGTCATGCTGGTCGCCGCGGGCAGCGCCTTGTTGTCTGTGCGCATCGACGATTACGTCTATGCCGTGCTGTGCGAGAAAAACGACCTGATAATGCTGCCGGCGGGCACGCGGCAGTGGCTGGACATCGGCGAACAGCCTTTTGTCGTTGCGATTCGTCTGTCCAGCAATCAGCCTTGGGTGGCCAATTTCACCGGCGACGACATTGCGGGTCGATTCCCGCGAATGGACGACTGAGCGGTCTGCGAACACAACTCAGGCCGTGAAGCGCCAGCTTGCACGGCCTGATGGTTTACCGAAGCCTGACGCTTACAGCGAATGATAGGTCGGCAGGGCAAAACGCTGCTGGCTTTGCAGCATGGAGATTTGCGGCAACTCGCTGGCCTGTTCGGCCAGGTCGCGGCGAATGGCGCTGATGACCCACGACAGTTGGTCGCCATTGTGCAGCTGCTGGTAGGAAATCGAGCGTTTGAATTCCCGGCCTTCGCTGCGCAAGGTGAGCAGGATGCCGCCGTCAGGTCGATCCTGGGTGATCACGTCGAAGTTGGAGAACAAGGAAGAGAATTTTTCTTGGATCAGGCTCATGTCTATCAGCTCCGTAAGTGCTTGGATGGCAAAGCATGGGGAGGCTGTTGCAGTGATTGTGCCAGTATTTATTCGTAGAAAATATTCATATAAAACAACGACTTATAATTTTTGAAGTTTTTTGCTTTCGTGCAATCTGCATGAATGGCTATCGTGCATCCTGCATTTTGCGGGGTCCTCGGCGATTCGATTGAACCATTTCCCATCCACGCGCTCATCATTTCAAACGTCGGTGTCGCGGATACAAAACATTTCAAAAACCGCGTGTACAGCTGCAGAACCGTTGACGTATTTTCGGGGTCGATCAATGCCGCCCGACAATAAGAAGAGCCAACGGGAACCGCCATGAGCCGCACGCAGCGCGACACCATCACCTGGGGCATGATGCTCCGCAAGCTGCCTTCCATTGCCAAAGCCATTCCTCGCGTGGTCAAGGGCATGAAGGTCGCCAACGTCACGGATCCGACCCAAGCGTGTGGCCTGGGCTGGAGTTTCGAGCAGGCCACCCTGCGTAACCCCGAAGGCCCGGCCTTGCTGTATGGCGAGGTGCAACTGACGTACGCGCAGGTCAACCGTTGGGCCAATTCCATCGCCCATCACCTGATGGCCCAAGGCATCGGCAAGGGCGACGTGGTGGCGGTCTTCATCGAGAACCGCCCGGAACTGCTGGTGACCATTCTGGCGCTGGCCAAGGTCGGCGCCATCAGCGCGTTGCTCAATACCTCGTTAACCCGCGATACCCTTATCCATAGCCTGAACCTGGTGACGCCAGCGGCGATTGTCGTCGGTGCGGAACTGGTCCCGGCCTACCTGGCGGTGCGCGAGCGGGTGTCGATCGAGGTGGCGCGTACCTGGTTCGTCGCCGATCAGGACACCTACAGCCACCCGGGCATAGCGCCCGAAGGATTCGTCAACCTGATGACCGCCAGCGTTGACGCCTGTAGCGACAACCCCGCCAGCAGTCAGCAGGTCTTTTTCGACGACCCCTGTTTCTACATCTATACCTCGGGCACCACCGGGTTGCCCAAGGCCGGGGTTTTCAAGCACGGGCGCTGGATGCGCAGTTGCGCAAGCTTCGGCATGATCGCGCTGGACATGCGTCCCGAGGACATCGTCTACTGCACCTTGCCCCTGTATCACGCCACCGGCTTGTGCGTGTGCTGGGGCTCGGCCATCAGCGGGGCCTCGGGGTTCGCCATCCGCCGCAAGTTCAGCGCCAGAGAATTCTGGAGCGATGTACGCAAGTACCGGGCGACCACCCTGGGCTACGTCGGTGAGTTATGCCGCTACCTGGTCGACCAGCCTCCCAGTGTCGACGACAGCCAGCACGGCGTGACCAAGATGATCGGCAACGGTTTGCGTCCGGGCGCATGGGGCGAGTTCAAGACGCGCTTCGCGGTCGAGCATATCTGCGAACTGTACGCCGCCAGTGACGGCAACATCGGTTTTACCAACATCCTCAATTTCGACAATACCGTGGGCTTTTCCCTGATGTCCTGGGAGCTGGCGGCGTACGACCACGACAGCGGCGCGCCGACCCGTGGCGCCAACGGTTTCATGCGCAAGGTCGGCAAGGGCGAGCAGGGGCTGCTGCTCGCCAGGATCGACGACAAGGCACCGCTGGATGGTTACACCGACCCGCACAAGACCGAAAAAGTCGTGCTGCACGACGTGTTCGTCAAGGGTGACCGCTACTTCAACACCGGCGACCTGTTGCGCAACATCGGATTCGGTCATGCGCAGTTTGTCGATCGCCTGGGCGACACCTACCGCTGGAAGGGTGAAAACGTGTCGACCACCGAGGTCGAGAACATCCTGCTGCAGCACCCGAACATTTCCGAGGCCGTGGCTTATGGCGTGGAAGTGAATAACACCAACGGCCGCGCCGGGATGGCCGCGATCACCCCCGCGGAATCCCTGGCGACCCTGGACTTCGACGAGTTGCTGGCCTTCGCCCGTCAACACATGCCGGCCTACGCGGTGCCGTTGTTTTTGCGGGTGAAAGTGAAAATGGAAACCACCGGGACGTTCAAATACCAGAAGACCCGGCTCAAGGACGAAGCGTTCGACCCCGGCAGGACCGGCGTTGACCCGATCTACGCCTGGTTGCCGGGCACCGACACCTATGTGCAAGTCACCGAGCAGGTCCTGGCGGAGATCCAGGGTGGCAAGCATCGCTATTGAACAGGGCTATGGCCGTGTTCCAGAAAAAAGAAGTGACAGTGACGAGCCCGCTCGGGAAACTGTCGGCTTTGCGAAAAACTGAAAGTGGAGCGTTCAATGTCAGACAACAGCCGCCAGATGACCCCCGAAGAAGCTGCCGAGTTTGCCGAACAGGTCTTCAACAAGGCGCGTGAGGGCGATGCGGCCATGATGGCTGCGCTGCTGAGCAAGGGCCTGCCGCCGAACCTGCGCAATCACAAGGGCGACACCTTGCTGATGCTGGCCGCTTACCACGGCCATGTCGACACGGTAAAAGTCTTGCTCGAACACAAGGCCGATCCGGAAATCCGCAACGACAACGGCCAGAGCCCGATTGCCGGCGCGGCCTTCAAGGGTGACCTGGCCGTGATCAAGGCCCTGGTCGAGGGGGGCGCACAAGTTGAAGGCTCGTCTTTCGACGGCCGCACCGCGCTGATGATGGCCGCGATGTTCAACCGCGTCGAAGTGGTCGACTACCTGATCGGTAAAGGTGCCGACCCGCGCGCCAAGGACGCCAACGGCATTACCGCGCTGGATGCCGCCAAGACCATGGGTGCCGTCGATACCGTTGCTCAGCTTGAGAAACTGCTGGGCTGATGGCGTTTCGGGCCAGGTTCGATCAGCCACTTCGCTGATGGACCTGGCCTGACAGGCTCAATAAACCCAGACCTCGACCCGCCGATTCCTGATCCGCCCCTCATCCTCGCTGTTGGCTGCCACCGGCATCTCGGCGCCGAAACCGCGAACATCACGCAGCACCACGCCACTTTTCACCAGTTCGCGGCGAACTGCCATGGCCCGCAGTTTCGAGAGCAGATCGGCACGTGCCGGGTCGAGCTTGGCATCGCCGAACCCTACCAGCGTTACCCGGCGATCGGTCTTGTCGTGCTGTTTCATGTAGTCGAGCACCCGTGACAGGTCCTGTCGGGCCTTGTTGTCCAGGCTGGCGCTGCCTTCTTCGAAGCGAAAGTTCACCGTCAGGCGCATGGCGTGGCGGCTCAGTGCCTGGTAGCCCTCGGGCATCAACGCGTTCGGCGTGACGTTCATGGCCTGGATGGTTTGGGCAATAAAGCCGTTGGCCGCGACGATCGCCTGGCCCTTGGGGCTTTGCGCGAAGGCCACCAGCGCTTGCGCCCAAGGGTTGTTGCCCTTGGGTGGCAGGTACAGGAACAGGCGCCGGGACAAGGGGTAGTCTTCCGTGGCAATCAGGCTGTTGAGCGGCAGCATGGCCATGGACTGGCCGTCGGCAATCGCCACGGCCTTGGCCGAGCGCACGTAGGGCAGGCCGATGAAGCCGATGCCATGGGGATCCTGAGTGACGGCGTCGGACAGTTGTTCGCTGGATTCAAACCGTTTTGCGCTGCCGCTCAGGGTTTTGCCATGACCACTGAGAACCAGCTCCTTGAAAGTATCGTAGGTGCCGGACTGATCATCGCGCGCATAGAGATGAATGGCGCCGCCTTGGCCACCGAGTTCTTCCCAGTTTTTCACCTCGCCGCTGAAAATGCGTGCCAGTTGGCCGGTATCGAGGGTGTTCAACGGGTTTTGCGGATGCAGGATGATCGCCAGTCCATCGATGGCGATGACCTGTTCGGCGGCGGCGCTCTTCAGGTCGCCCAGTGGTTGGAGGCTGACCAGCTCGCTGTCCTTGATCGGCCTGGAAGAGGCAGCGAGATCGGCACTGGCGCTTTTCAGCGCGGTGAAGCCGGTACTGGAGCCGTGGGCCGCCAGCTCCACTTCGACCCGACGGCCTTCCAGGGTTACACCGACGATACGCGATTCGTTGGCCTTGTCCGCCGCTTCGCTGTGCACCTTGAGCAGACCCTGCTCGCGCATCAAACCCTCGACCAGCGCCGGCCCCAGTGCCGCGCCAATGGTGTTGGAGCCCTGGATGCGCAACACCGGACCTTGCCCGGGGATCGGTAACGGGCTGGCCGTGGCCGTCGGCGGCAGTCCGATGCACAGTATCAACAGGAACAACACGCGCAGGGTCATGCCGGCACCTAAATGGCCAGAGGAGGTGCCGAGAGATTAAGTCAGTAAGATGTCTTGAATATGACAGAGCAAAAGATCGCAGCCTGCGGCAGCTCCTACATTGGATCGGCGTACTCCTGTAGGAGCTGCCGCAGGCTGCGATCTTTTGGTATTAGCTCAGTTCCAACCAGATCGGCGCATGATCCGACGGCTTCTCCATTCCACGCAGTTCGTAGTCGACACCGGCCGCCTTGACCCGTGGCAACAGACCATGGGAGGCGAGGATCACATCGATCCGCAGCCCGCGCTTGGGCTCATCCTCAAAGCCACGGCTGCGATAGTCGAACCAACTGAAGACGTCAGCCACCTCCGGGTTCAGGTGGCGGAAACTGTCCACCAGGCCCCAGTTCTTCAATCGGGCCATCCACTCGCGCTCTTCAGGCAGGAAGCTGCATTTGCCGGTTTTCAGCCAGCGTTTCATGTTGTCCGGGCCGATGCCGATGTCGCAGTCTTCCGGGGAAATGTTCACGTCGCCCATCACCACCAGCGGCTGGTCGTTCTTGAACTGGCTTTCCAGCAGCACCTGCAGGTCGCTGTAGAAACGCTGTTTGGCCGGGAACTTGGTCGGGTGGTCGCGGCTTTCGCCTTGGGGGAAGTAGCCGTTCATGATGGTCACCGGTACGCCATTGGCATCGGCGAAGGTGCCCCAGATGAAACGCCGCTGGGCATCCTCTTCATCGGTGGCAAAGCCTTTGTGCAAGGCCAGTGGCTCCTGGCGCGACAGCAGAGCGACGCCGTAATGACCCTTTTGCCCATGGAAATACACGTGGTAGCCCAGGGCCTTGACCTCTTCAAGCGGGAACTGGTCGTCGTGGACCTTGGTTTCCTGCAACCCGATCACGTCCGGCTGATGCTTTTCGATCAGCGCCGCCAGCTGATGGGGACGGGCGCGAAGCCCGTTGATGTTGAAGGAGACGATCTTCATGCTCGGCAGTCCTGGCAAAAGGGCGATGCTAGCTGACATGGGCAATGGGGGCCAGTGCGGGGTGGGACGAACAGGGTTTCATTGCCTACACTGATTTGCGATCAGCAAGGAACTGTCTCGGCCCCAATGAGCTCGTAACAACAAGAGCGCAGCCCCGCGAGCTGCGTCAGGGAGAACGACCGTCATGCCTGAAACCTCCACCGCCATTGCCGATATCCACATGCTCGACAGCGGCTATTCCCGCGAAGCGCGTTCTCTGCTGTATCAGGCCTACCGCCACGAGCCGACGTTCAGCTACCTGTTCGAAGCCGAGCGTCCCGGCTATGAACAACGGGTGCGCGCCACCGTGCGCGAGCTGGTCAAGCAACACTTTTTCCAGGAGCTGCCGGCCATCGGCCTGCTGGTCAACGACCGGTTGATCGGCATTGCCCTGATCGCGCCGCCACAACGGCGCCTGGGGGTGACGGAAAGTTGGGCCTGGCGCCTGCGCATGGTGCTCAGTACCGGTTTTCGCTGCACCCGGCGCTACCTTGAGTACCACGACGCAGTGGCGGCCTGCGTGCCGAATGACTCGGTGCACGTACTGCCGTTGCTGGGGGTTCACCCGCAATTCCAGGGCAAGCACTTTGGTGAGCAACTGTTGCAGGCGGTGCATAACTGGTGCGCGGTGGATGAAAACTCCCAGGGCGTGATTCTCGACACCGGCAACCCGCGTTATCTCGACTTCTATAAGCGCCAGGGCTACGAAGAAATCGGCGAGGTGGCCGTTGGACCGGTTCGCGAACACGTGTTTTTCCACGCCAATCCGCAGGTATTACATTCAGCAACGGCTTGAGGCCGAACTTTACGTGCACGCCAGGCTCTATCACGCTCCACGCTCGTGATAGCATCCGCGCCTATGAATTTTCCAGGAAGAATTACCAGTGGCGTACTGCTGCTGATCACCAGCTGCGCGGCACTGGCGCAAAGTGAATTGGATGTGCGGATCAAACCGTCCAACGATGCACTGAAGGCCAATATCGAAGGCTATATCGGCAGTCTCGGCGATCGTGACGAAGAGGCTTTGCTGCGCTTCAGCCGTGGCGCCGAGGAACAGGCGCGCAAGGCCGCCCAGGCCTTGGGTTACTACCAGCCGCAAATCGACAGCGAAGTGAAGGGCGGCAAGTCGCCGCGCCTGGTGCTGACCATCGAGCCCGGCGAGCCGGTGCATCTGCGCAACGTCACCATCCGCGTTGACGGCCCGGCGGCCAGCCTCAAATCCTTTCGTGTGCCCAAGAGCCCTGCACTGCAAACCGGTGCGGTACTCAACCACGGTCAGTACGAGGACGCCAAGCGCCTGATCCAGAACCAGGCCTCGCGTTTTGGTTTTTTCAGTGGCCGCTTCAGCCGCCAGAAGTTGGCGGTCGACCCGCGGGCCGGCGTGGCCGATATCGAGCTGGTCTACGACAGTGGTCCGCGCTACTCGCTGGGCAAGGTCAATTTTGAAGGCGACACACCGTTCGACGAAGACCTGCTGCAACGCATGGTGCCTTTCAAGGCCGGTACGCCGTACGACTCCGAACTGATCGCCGAGCTCAATCAGGCGCTGCAATCGAGCGGCTATTTCGAAGGCGTGCGGGTCGACGCCGCGCCGACAGCGTCCAAGGACGATGTGATCCCTGTGGACGTCAAGCTCGAAACCCGCAAGCCACGCACCATGGGCCTGGGCATTGGCTACTCCACCGACGTCGGCCCACGGGTCAAGGCCAACTGGACCCGGCACTGGGTCAACCCCCAGGGTCACAGTTATGGCTGGGAGACCGAAGTCTCGGCACCCCGGCAAAACGTCGGGTTGTTCTACGACATTCCCCTGGACCCGCCGCTGACCGACAAGCTGCGTTTCGCCGGTGGTTACCAGAACGAAGAAATTGCCGACAAGGACAGCCTCAGCAAGTTGCTGACCGTAGGCCCCGAGTGGCACAGCAAGCTGCCTAGCGGCTGGCAGCGGGTGGTGTCGCTCAAGTGGCAGCGCGAGGAATACCGACTCGGCGACGATTCCGGCCTCAGTACCTTGCTGATGCCCGGTGTCAGCTATTCGTACCTGAAAAGCGACAACCGTATCGACCCGCACAATGGTTATCGCCTGCAGTTCGAAACCAAGGTCGCCAAGGAAGGCCTGGGTTCCGATAACAACTTGCTGTACGGCACGGCGCTGGTCAAAGGCCTGACCACGGTGTTCGACAAGCACCGCTTGCTCGGTCGGGTGCAGGTCGGCGGCAGTGCCACCAACGGCTACAAATCGATACCGCCGTCGTTGCGCTTCTTCGCCGGTGGCGACCAGAGTGTGCGCGGCTACGACTACCAGAGCCTGTCCCCGGAAAACAACCAGGGTGACCGCATCGGTGGTCGCTACATGGTCACCGCCAGTGCCGAATACCAGTATTCCGTTGCGGAAAAATGGCGCGTGGCGACTTTCGTCGACCAGGGCAACTCCTTTAATACACTTGAACTGCCGAACCTCAAGACCGGGGTCGGCATCGGCGTGCGCTGGGTCTCTCCGGTTGGGCCGATCCGCCTCGACCTGGCCCATGCGCTCGACGACGATGGCGGCATTCGCTTGCACTTTTCCATGGGACCCGAGTTGTGAAACGTGGCTTGAAAATAACGTTGCTGACCATTTTGGCGCTGCTGATGCTGGTGGTCCTGACCCTGGCCACAGTGCTGGGCACGGCGACCGGCAGTCGCTGGGCACTCGGGTTTGTGCCGGGTTTGAGCCTCGACAATTTCCAGGGTCGCCTGGGCGGGCAGTGGAGTGCCGATCGCCTGTTGTGGCAGCAAGACAGCAGCCGGGTCGAGCTCAGCAAAGTCATCTTCGCCTGGTCGCCGCTGTGTCTGACGCGCATGACCCTGTGCATCGAACAACTGAAGGCCGATCAGGTCAGCCTGCAATTTCCACCCGGCGAGCCAGAAGAGAGTAGCGGGCCGATCAGTCTTCCAGACTTGAACTTGCCGCTGGCGCTCGAACTGGGGGACATCCAGGTCGGCAGCCTGCTGTTCAACGGCAGCGAACAGCTCAAGGGCTTGCAACTGGCGGCGCACTGGACGGCCAACGGCTTGCAGATCGACTCGGTGCAACTGCAGCGCGATGAACTGAGCCTGCACCTGTCCGGCTTGCTGCAACCGACTGGCAATTGGCCGCTGAAGGCAGAAGGCAAACTGACCCTGCCAGCACCTGGCACCGAACCTTGGGCGCTGGCCCTGCAAGTCGACGGTGATCTGCTGAAAACCTTGAACCTCAAGGCCGACAGCAGCGGCTATCTCAATGGGCAACTGACCGGCAAGCTGCAACCCTTGGTGGAAAACCTGCCGGCCACAGTGCGCATCACCGCTGACGGCTTCAAACCCAGCGCCGACTTGCCGGACACCCTGCAACTCAATCAGCTCGAACTCACTGGCGCCGGTGACCTGAAAAACGGTTATCAGTTAGTCGGCAAGGCCATGCTGCCAGCCGAACAAGGCCCGGTCGCGCTGGCGCTGCAAGGCAAGGTCGACGCCAACGGCGCGCAGATCGCCGCCCTGGACCTGACCGCCAACGACAAGCAAAGCCTCAAGCTCACGGGACAACTGGACTGGAGCAAAGGCCTGAGCGCCGATGCCAAGATCGCCTGGCTGGATTTCCCCTGGCACCGGCTCTATCCGCTGATCGACGAACCGCAAGTGGCCCTGCGCAGCTTCAACGGTGACGTCTCCTACACCGACGGCAAATACCTGGGGCACTTCGACGCCGCCCTGGATGGCCCGGCCGGGGCGTTCAGCCTGACCAGCCCGTTCGCCGGTGACCTGACAAAAATCTACCTGCAACAGATCCAGCTCGTCGCCGGGCAGGGGAAGGCCGAAGGGCACTTGAACCTGCAATTCGCCGACGGCATCGCCTGGGACACTGCGCTGGATCTTTCCGCGATCGATCCGGCGTACTGGGTCGCGGAACTGCCGGGCACGTTGGCAGGCCCCTTGCGCAGCAAAGGCGAGATGAAAAATGAACAGCTCAGCCTGAGCGCCGACCTGGATCTCAAGGGCAAGCTGCGTGGCCAGCCGGCCGTCCTGCAAGCCAAGGCCGATGGCAGCGGCGAGCAATGGAATCTGAACGCCCTGCAGATTCGCCTCGGCGACAACAGCATCAACGGCAAGGGCAGCCTGCAACAGAAACTTAACGGACAGATCGACATCAAGCTGGCGCGGCTGGCTCAGCTATGGCCGCAATTGCGCGGCCAGATCAACGGTCGGGTCGATGTCGCCGGAACGCTCAAGGCACCGCAAGGCAAGCTCGGGTTGCAAGGCACGCAACTGGCTTTCCAGGACAATCGCCTGCAAAGCCTGAACCTGGACGCGACCCTCGACAGCGCGCAACGGGCGAAAATCGACCTCAAGGGCAGCGGTATCCAGGCCGGTGACACCTCGTTGGGCACCCTGACCGCCAGCGGTCAGGGCGACATCAAGAACCAGAAACTGAGCCTTGACCTGCAAGGGCCCAAGTTGAAACTGGCCCTTGGTCTGGACGGCGCACTGGACAAAGGCAACTGGCGAGGACGTCTGGCCAGCGGCGACATCCAGGCCGGTGGCCAGGACTGGAAGCTGCAAGGTCCGGCAAAACTCGAGCGGCTGGCGGACGGAAAAATCAATTTTGGCGCCCATTGCTGGGCCTCTGGCCCGGCCAGTCTGTGCGGTGAAGACCAGCGTCTGATGCCGGAGCCGAAGTTGCGTTATCACCTGCGGCAATTCCCCATCGACAGCCTCGCCCAGTGGCTGCCGAAGGATTTCGCCTGGCAGGGCCGGCTCAACGCCGACGTGCAGCTGGACCTGCCAGCCAGCGGCCCGAACGGCGTGATCAGCATCGATGCCAGCGGCGGGACGTTGCGCGTGCGCGAGAAAGAGCAGTGGCTGGATTTCCCGTATCAGACCCTCAAGCTCACCAGCACGCTTGCACCCAAGCGCATCGATACCAACCTGAATTTCGTTGGCGGCAAGCTTGGGGAATTGATGGTGCAGGCGCAGATCAACCCGTTGCCGCAGAACAAACCGCTGACCGGTACCTTCCGCTTGAGTGGCCTGGACCTGTCGGTGGCGCGGCCGTTTGTGCCCATGGTCGAGAAACTGACCGGTCGCCTCAATGGCAGCGGCACGATTTCCGGTGGCCTGCTGGCGCCGCTGGTCAATGGCAATCTGGTGCTCAGTGACGGCGAAGTGTCCGGCGCCGAGTTGCCGATGGAGATTCAAGCGTTGCAACTGCAGGCGGTGATCGCCGGTGAAACCGTGCAGCTCAATGGCGGCTGGAAAAGCGGCAAGGCCGGGCAGGGCAGCCTCAACGGCGATGTCGCCTGGGGCCAGGCACCGGTAGTGGACCTGACGCTCAAGGGCTCGCAGTTGCCGGTCAGCGTCGAACCCTACGCCAAGGTCGAAGTGGCCCCGGACCTGAAAATCTCGCTCAAGGGCGATGAGCTGGCCATCGCCGGTAAAGTGCGGGTGCCCAAGGGCGACATCACCATTCGCGAGTTGCCGCCATCGACGGTCAAGCTCTCCGATGACACGGTGATCATCGGCCAGCAGACCGAAGAGGGCAAACCACCCCTGGCGATGAAAATGGACATCGATGTGGTGGTTGGCGAAGAGAAGCTGAGCTTTGCCGGGTTTGGCCTGACCGCCAATGTACAGGGGCATGTGCACATCGGCGACAACATGGACACCCGTGGCGAGCTATGGCTCAACGACGGCCGCTATCGCGCCTACGGTCAGCGACTTACGGTGCGCCGGGCGCGGTTGCTGTTCGCCGGCCCGCTCGACCAGCCGTACCTGGACATCGAGGCCATCCGCCAGACCGACGATGTGATCGCCGGCATCCGCTTGAGCGGCAGCGCCGAGCAACCGACCACGCAGATTTTCTCGGAACCGGCCATGAGCCAGGAACAGGCGCTGTCCTATCTGGTGCTGGGGCGTCCACTGAGTACCAACGGTGAAGACAACAACATGCTCGCCCAGGCTGCACTCGGCCTGGGCCTGATGGGCAGCTCCGGGGTAACCGGTGGCCTGGCGAAGAACCTGGGCATCGACGATTTCCAGCTCGACACCGAGGGCAGTGGCAACGCCACCAGCGTGGTCGCCAGCGGCAACCTTTCCGAGAAGCTCAGCCTGCGTTATGGCGTTGGTGTGTTCGAACCGGCCAACACCATTGCCCTGCGCTACAAGCTGAGCAAAAAGGTTTACCTGGAAGCCGCCGGTGGCGTGGCCAGTTCGCTGGACATCTTCTACAAACGCGATTTCTAAACCACCACGCAACCCCCTTGTAGGAGCTGGCTTGCCGGCGAAAGCGGTGAATCAGGCAACATCGCGGTTGACGGGAAGGACGCCTTCGCTGGCAAGCCAGCTCCTACAGGGATTTGTGGTGTGGTCAGAACTCGGTCTGCCTGAGCATCTGCGCCGCCGGCGTATCCGCCGGGCTGACCATCGCATAGTTATAACCGCTACCCGACCAGTACTCGGCCTGCAAACCACCATCGCTACGGCTGCCCCTCGGCAGCAGGTAGTTCTTCGGCCCCGGCGGGCGCACGTAAAAGCTGATCTTCTGCCCCCCCTGGTTCTCGTAGACCACCATCGCCGCAGGTCCCTGCTCGGTGCTGAGCAAGCGCCCGCTGGCCGGTTTGAATCCCGCGCCCGACAAGTCAGGCAGGCGATTGGCCTGGGTGAAATAACGGTCGAGCCAGCCCTGCATGTCACCTTCGTCGCCGGCCTTGTAGTCGGCCGGCAAGAGGCCTTGCTGGGCAATCAGGCGATAGGCCTGCAGGGCGTCGGTCATCGGTAGCTGGGTGCTGACGAGGGTCACTTCCCGCGCCTGCCAGCCGCCGACCCCGCCGACGCTGACCGCGATCAATAACACTGCGGCGCTGGTCAGGTGGCGACGGGACTGGCGCTTCATGCGTTGGCGAATGACGGCCGGATCAAGGTCGGGATTGGCCGGCTGCTGCAAGAGGCCACCAAGGGCCGCGCGCAGGTGCTGGGCGTCCTGCTGCCAACCGCGAACCTGCGCGGCCACCAGTGGGTTACTGGCCAGAAAGGTCTCCACCAGGCGCCGGTCTTCCTCGCCGAGCTGATGGTCGACGTATGCGTGCAGGTCGCGCTCGCTGGGGGGCATGCTGATCATTTGAGTCTCCGCAGGGAAGGGCGGTTGATTTCGCCATCGCTGAGTTGGCGCAGGGCCTGGCGAGCCCGGGACAGGCGGGACATCACGGTGCCGGTGGGGACGTCGAGAATCTCGGCGACCTCTTTGTAACTCAGGCCTTCCACCGACACCCACAGCAGCAGCGCCCGCTGTTCGGTGGGCAGTCGATCGAAGGCGTCGAGGGTCGATTGGGCGATCACGGTGCGCTCCACGGAAGGCTGTGCGTCGTCGCGTCCGGTAAAGAATTCGAGCATTCGGGCATAGCGTCGGGTACGGCGGTGAGCATCGAGAAACTGTCGATACAGAATCGAGAACAACCAGGCGCGCAAGTCGCCTTCGACGCGCCTGCCGCCCCAACTCGACAGCGCCCGCTCAAGGCAGGACTGCACCAGATCGTCGGCGCTGCTGGGGTTGCGCGTCAACGACAGGGCAAACCGCCGCAATCGGGGAATGATTTCTCTCAGTTGTTCGTCGATCTCGTTCATGAAGTTCTGACTAGTCACTACGCTTTGGACTAGGAAGACGCCCGGCACTCGAGGTTATTCCACGACTGAAAAAATAAATACCGCGCGATGGAATAAACCCTCGTGGGGTTCGTCTGCTTGATTCTTCTCACTTGTGGCCGATGGCCCTGGAGTCTTTCATGGTAGATCGATCAACACCGCCAACCCGGCCACCCTTGAGTGGCGCGAGCCTGGTGCTGCGCCTGGCCGGCATTGCCGTGGTCGTCGCCGCAGTGGCTGGGGCGTTTGCCTACGTCAACGGCACCCTTGACCCACAGCGCCTGACCCCGAAAAAGCTGATCAATGTGCTGGAAACCAACAACGGTGTGCATCCGGGGTTCCGGCGCAACCACTCCAAAGGCGTGTGCGTGATCGGCCATTTCGAGAGCAGTGGTGAGGCGCGTAGCTTTTCCAGCGCGCAGGTATTCAATCAGGCACGCACGCCCGTGGTCGGTCGTTTTGCCTTGCCCGCGGGCAACCCTTATGCACCAGACAGCGCGGTGCCTATCCGCAGCATGGCCTTGCGTTTCACCCAGGCCAACGGCCAGCAGTGGCGCACCGGGATGAACAGCATGCCGGTGTTTCCGGTGGGTACACCGGAGGCGTTCTATCAGTTGCAGCAAGCCCAATCGCCGGTTCCCGCGACGGGCAAACCGGACCCTGCCGCGGTACCTGCATTCTTCGCTTCGCACCCGGAATCCGCGCCGTTCCTGGCCTGGATCAAGACCGCCAAACCTTCGGCCAGCTACGTGACCGAAACCTACAACAGCGTCAACGCGTTTTACCTGGTTAACGCCGCAGGACAACGGCAAGCCGTGCGCTGGAGCATGGTACCGGTGGCCCAGGATGCGCCGGGCGCTACGGCGCCTGCGGGCACCGATTTCCTGGAGAAGGATCTGGTTCAGCGCATCGCCGCAGGGCCGTTGCGTTGGCAGTTGAACATCATCCTGGCCAACCCCGGCGATCCGGTCAACGACGCGAGCAAGGCCTGGCCAGAGGGGCGCAAAGTGTTGAACGCGGGGACATTGGTCCTTGAAAGCACCCAGCCGCAACTCAACGGCGAATGCCGTGACATCAACTACGACCCGCTGGTGTTGCCTGCCGGGATCGAAGGTTCCGACGACCCATTGCTCGCCGCTCGCTCGGCCGGTTATTCCAATTCCTACCTGCGTCGCACCAGCGAAGTCAGCCAGTTACCCGCCGCCAAACAGGAGGCCCAGCAATGAGTACTCAACCGAAGCATTTCGCCCCCCTGGCGCGCCTGCTGCACTGGCTGATGGCACTCATGGTTATGGCCATGCTGTTTATTGGCGCCGGCATGGTCGCTTCGGTGTCCGAGCGTCATGAATGGCTGATTCACCTGCACAAGCCGTTGGGAGTCGCCATCCTGCTGCTGGTGATCGTGCGCCTGGCGGTGCGCTTCTCTACCCAACAACCCCCGCTGCCGGCCGACCTCCCGGGTTGGCAAGTGCTGGCGGCCAAGGCATCGCACGTCTTGCTGTATGCCTTGATGCTGGTATTGCCGTTGTTGGGCTGGGCGATGATCTCGGCGTCGGGCGAGCCGGTGATGCTCAGCGGTTCATTGCAATTACCATCGATCGTGCCGCCGAATGCGCAGGTGTTCGCGTTCCTGCGCAAGGCGCATGGGTATCTGGCGTATCTGCTGTTCCTGACCGTGCTGCTGCATCTGGCGGCGGCGTTGTTTCATGGTTGGGTGCGGCGCGATGGTGTACTGCAAAGTATGCTGATGGGAAAAGACCGGAGTTGAGAAGTCGGGCAGCGCCCCATTCTGAGCGCGCTGCCTGGTATGTTCGCATTTACACGAGGGATATATTTCGAGATTGGGAAAACGGGTTTAATGTGCAAAATCGGTTTTTTATAGCGATATGGTATTTTGATTTCTAGAAAACTGTCATTTCTTACAGGTTCTTTCTTCTGGAAAAGCTGATCACATATTTTTAGCTATTTTTGGGCGTGCCAGATGGCTATTGGTATTTAACAAGTTTAAAGGGAGAGCAACCATGGTGGTATTTAATCGCTTCAATGGTATGCAACGTTTTAAAAGCTCATTATCTGTCATTGCAATATCAACCTTGGCGGTAGCTTGTTCATCCGGCCCATCTGTTAACCAAGCGGTGTCCCTTCCATTGTTATCGAAAAATTCCAACGTCCAGGCGGAGCCGAACCAAATAAGAGACTGGCGCGGTCCGATCTGGTGGATACCCTTTTATGTAGTCGAAGCTTAATGCCAAAGCGATGGAACGAGTTTTGTAATGGCTGGAGAAAAGTACGAAGAAGGCCGCAAAAAGCTCTACATTGGATGTGCACTGCCACAATATCAAGGTGCTGGCTTGCATTCGCGATTAGCTGAAAGAATTACTTTACCTTACGAAACAAATAGTACGATGTGTCCAGAAAATAAGGTTCAGGCAAGTTTCGGCCTGAATAATACCGGGAACGTTAGACTTGTAATGACTTGCGTAGGACTGGCTAAGGAGTGGACGGCTATGCGAATTCCCAATACGAGCGTGCACCCTGTCACACACCCCTTTGCATGCCCGGAAGGTCAATATTTAAGAGGGCAGCAGATCGACAGTTCAACTGGTAATATGGCTTACTACTGTGGACGCCCCGAGCCGGGAGAAAACTTTCGGCCCCCAGCGCCAACAGGATTCAAAAAAATAAGTTCAACGCAAAATACGATTACCTTTGGCTGGAATGCGGTGGAGGGAGCACAAAAATATCGAGTGACACGCTCTGACCCTTACCCAGGTATCAATCTTGGAGCGACTGGAGCGACGACACTTACTGTTGATGCGCCTGCTGCGCTGAGATGGTATTCGATAAAATCAATAGTCAATGGGTACGAGTCGCAGAAATCGGATTCTATTTTGGCACGTCCTTGATGGAGAGATCTAACACGATGTGAGATCATGTTAGATCTGCCGTATTATAATTTAGCGAAGTTCGCCAATTATATCCGCCACTGTTGCCAACACATCCTTCCCCAACTGCTTCGACCGCTTCCCCGACCACCCCGTCAACGGGTTCGGATGATCATCATGATCCTTGAACGGCATTTCCAGGGTCAGCGACAGGCAGTCGTACTTCTGGCCAACGCTGTTGCACGCCAGGGTCATGTTGGCCTGGCCCGGTTCGTCGCGGGTGTAGCCGTGTTTGGTCTGGAAGTCCTTGGTGGTGTGTTTCAGGTGGCTGCGGAAGTGCTCTTCGAGTTTTTCGATGCGCGGCGTGTAGCCTGGATTGCCTTCGCAACCGGCGGTGAACACGTGGGGGATTTCCTCGTCACCGTGGACGTCGAGGAACAGGTCGACGCCGTACTGTTCCATCTGTTGCTGGACGAAAAAGACTTCCGGGCTGATCTCCGGGCTGGCGCTCTGCCAGGCGCGGTTCAGGTCCTGGCCCATGGCATTGGTGCGCAGGTGGCCGTGGAAGGCGCCGTCCGGGTTCATGTTCGGCACCAGGTACAGGTCGGCGCTGGCCAGCAGTTTGTTAAGCACCGGGTCGTCGTGTTTTTCCAGGCGCTCGATCACGCCCTCCATGAACCACTCGGCCATGTGTTCGCCGGGATGTTGCTGGGCAATGATCCATACCTTGCGCTGGCCTTCGGCACCGGTGCCTTTGCGCAGCAGTTGGATGTCGCGACCTTCGACACTCTTGCCGGTGGCCAGCAGTTCGGTGCCGGCCTTGGTCAGCGCCTGCTCGATCAACCAGTCATGACGCCCCCGGCTGTAGGGTTCGAAGTAGGCGAACCAGGCGTGGGTCTGTTCAGCTTCGAGGCTGAAGCGCAGGCAGTCGCCCTCGAAGATGGTCGGCACGCGGAACCAGTTGACGTGGTCGTAGGACGCTACGGCTTGATAACCGGTCCAGGCCTTGTTGTAGGAGGACTGGCTGGCATTGTTCAGGCGAAACCAATGGTCCTGGCCGACATGCAGGCCGCTGGCCTTGAAGTGGAACCACTGGAAATGGTTGCTCTTGGTGTCGGGGCGGATGGCCAGCAGGGGCTTGAGCGGGTCGCTGACATCGATGACCTGGATGTTGCCGCTGTCGAAGTTGGCAGTGATTTCGAGCGAGGATTTGGCCACGGTCAGGGTTCCTGATTGAGATTTTTATGGCGGCTACTTTACACGCAAGCTTAGAGGGTTAGCAGCGCGGATAAAACGTTTCACCCGGCGTGCTGTGGTTTGCATTTCTGTCGTGTTACCACACGCACCTTATTGTGGCCGTAAGGTGACAACTTGGGGCATTTCAACTCGCCTGCTGCGACGTACCGGGCTGAAGCCGAGCCTTCCTGTAGACCAATACATCAATCCAATCAGATACCTGCACATGCGGCACGTAACTTGGCATGCAATGTGCTCTTTTGGATATATGGATAATTGGTTACAAAAATACAAAAGGTGCACCGATGAAATTCGCCCCTGCCTACACCGAGCGCCAACCCGTCACCGCCGAAGAGGAGGCCTACAACTTTCTCCTGGAGGCTATCTGTAAAGGCCGTTACCGCACCGGTGAGCGCCTGATTGCCGAGGACATCGCCGGGGAAATCGGCATGAGTCGCATGCCGGTGCGCGAGGCCTTCCGGCGCCTGGATGCCGATGGCCTGGTGACGTTACGGCCCAATCGCGGCGCGATCGTGCGCGGCCTGAACATCGAGGAGATGCGGGAAGTCTTCGAGATGCGCAGCGCCCTTGAAGGCCTGGCCATCCGGGTCGCCGTGACAAAACTCAGCGAGCGCCATTTCAGCCATCTCGAGCGCCTGCTCGACGAGATGGACGATTACCGCGAGGACGGCGCCGAGTGGGTCAGCCGCCATCGGGCCTTCCATGAATACCTGTGCAGCCTGAGTGAACGGCCGCGCCTGATGCGCCAGATATCGGCACTGTATTCGGTGATCGAACCGCACATGCGCCTGTGGCTGCAACACGCCGACAAACCCCGCAGCGCCCGGGACGAGCACGCCTCGATCATAACCGCACTGCGTTCGGGCGATCCGGACAAGGCGGCCGCGGTGGTGTGCGAACACATCGAAGGCACCATTCCGCGACTGATTCACTTTCTCGAAGCCCACCAATAGCCCAGAAACCACACCCCTTGTAGGAGCCGGCTTGCCGGCGAAGGCGGCCGAATGAGCGAAGCAAGACTCAAGCGCCAATCGCTGGCAAGCCAGCTCCTACAGGGACACCGTTGCAGCCCACTGGAGTCATGCCCATGCACAAGCCTTGCGCGTTAGTTGCCGTGTTCACCTTGAGTCTGTGTTCGCAGTGGGCGTTCGCCGCCCCCCGAGTTACCCGAGCGATTGAGCAAGAGCGAGAAGATCGTCTATTGCTCCGGCATGGATTCCCCTCCGTTGGTGTCGTTCGACGTGAAGCAAAAACCGGTGGGGTTGCAGGTCGACATGGGCGAAGCGATTGCCCAGCGCCTGGGTGACAAAAAGGTCGAGTGGCGCATCTCGCCTTTCGCCGGGCTGATCCCGGCGCTGCTGGCGCAGCAGTGCGACATGATCGTCGATCAGCTGTTCGACAAGCCCGAACGCCGCGAGGTGATCGACATCGTCAACTTCATGTATTCCAGCCAATCCATCGTGGTGCCCAAGGGCAACCCCAAAGCGGTGAACAGCCTGGAAGATCTGTCCGGATTGAAGGTGGCGGTCAGCAACGGTTCGACGATCCGGGTGCTGCTGGGCAAGGAAAACGAAAAGCTCGAAGCGGCCGGCAAGGCACCGATGAAACTGGTGGTGTACAACGTCGACGCCGATGCGTTCCAGGCCTTGCGCATCAATCAGGTGGACGCCTTCGGCACCACGGTCGAATCCGCCGGCCATTACCAGCAACTCGCTCCTGACCTGTTCCAGTCGGCGGTGCCGGCGTTCAACCGCATCCTCACCGGTTTCGGCGTGCGCAAGAGCGACCCGCAGCTGACCGTGGCCTTGACCGAAGTCCTGCAAGGCATGCGCGCCGACGGCAGTTACGCCGCGCTCCTCAGTAAATGGCACGTCGACAGCGACAAACTGGACTGAGGGCAGACCGGATGAACTTCAATTGGGATGTGTTCTGGCAGTACCTGTTGCAGCCCAGCGATGTCTACCTGACGGGGCTGTGGCTGACCTGCCTGATCAGCGTGTCGGCGATGTTGCTCGGTTGCGTGCTGGGGCTGATCGCGGCGTTGATGAAGCTGTCGAGTAATCCGCTGTTGCAGTACCCGGTGCGCTTTTATGTCTGGCTGATGCGCGGCACGCCGTTGCTGGTGCAGATCGTGTTTCTGTACACGGCATTGGCGGCAGGGGGGATATTCCGCTTCGAAGACCTGGATCTCGGCTGGTTCATCGTGCCGGGCAACATCCAGGCGGCGATCATCGCCCTGGGCCTGAATGAAGGCGCGTACATGGCGGAGATCATCCGCGCGGGCATCGGTGCGGTGGACAAGGGCCAATACGAAGCCGGGCGATCCCTGGGCATGACCTTTGCCAAGTTGATGCGGCGCATCGTCCTGCCCCAGGCGTTCCGGGTGATCGTGCCGCCGCTGGGCAACGAGTTCAACGTGATGCTGAAAAACACCACGCTGGTCAGCGTCATCGGGGTGCAGGAATTGCTGCTTAGTACACAAATGGTGACCTCGGCGACGTTCCGGGTGTTCGAGTTGTACCTGGTCGTGGCCATCTACTTCCTGGCATTGACCACGTTGTGGGGCTTTTTCCAGCGCTGGCTGGAACAACGTTTCGGCCAGTCTGATCGTCCGGCACCGGCAGCCAGCCGGATGTTCGGCCGCAACACCATGAAACTGTTGAGGGGGCGTTGAGATGGCGCGCATGAGTGAAGAACTGGTCATCGAGGCGCTGGATATTCACAAGTCTTTCGGTGACCTGGAAATTCTCAAGGGCATTTCACTGCAAGTGAAACGCGGTGAAGTGGTGGTGCTGATCGGCGCTTCCGGTTCCGGCAAAACCACCTTTATCCGCTGCATCAACCTGCTGGAAGAGATTCAATCCGGGCAGATCCGCGTCGGCGGTCGGCCCATGGGCTACCGCACCCGGGCCGATGGCAGCCTGGCCCGGGACTCGGAACGCAACATTGCCCGCCAGCGCCGGGACATCGGCATGGTGTTTCAGCGCTTTAACCTGTTCCCGCACATGACGGCCCTGGAAAACATCATCGAAGCGCCGATCCAGGTGCTCGGTGTGTCGCGCGCGGCAGCGCTGGAACAGGCGAGGGCGCTGCTCAAGCGCGTCGGGTTGGCGGAAAAGGCCGATCACTATCCGTCGATGTTGTCGGGTGGCCAGCAGCAGCGAGTGGCCATTGCCCGGGCGCTGGCCATGAAGCCCCAGGCGATGCTATTCGACGAGCCCACCAGCGCCCTGGACCCGGAGACGGTGGGCGAAGTCTTGCAAGTGATGAGGGAGCTGGCCGAGGAGGGCATGACCATGGTCGTGGTCACCCACGAAATGGGTTTTGCCCGGGAAGTGGCCGACCGGGTGGTGGTGCTCGATCAAGGTGAGTTGATCGAGCAGGGGCCACCCGAACAGATCTTCAGCCAGCCCAGGCATGCCCGTACCCGTGCCTTTCTGAGCCGCGTGCTTTGAGTCCATCAAACAAATTTGTGTGAGTCCTGCCATGTTCAATTTTTCTGCCCATGAGTACCCCTACGCCTCACAACGTCAAAGTGTCTTCGCCAAACGCGGCATGGTCGCCGCGTCGCAGCCATTGGCCGCCGAAGCCGGGATTGAAATGATGCGTCGCGGTGGCAATGCCATCGATGCCGCCATCGCCACGGCCGCGGCCCTGACGGTGGTCGAACCCACCGGTTGCGGGATCGGCGGCGACGCCTTCGCGTTGGTCTGGACGCAAAACAAGCTGCACGGTCTGAACGCCAACGGTGCGGCCCCGCAGGGTCTGAGCATCGAGGCGGTGAAGGCGGCCGGTCATGAAAAGATGCCGCTGCATGGCTGGACGCCCGTGACCGTGCCGGGCTGTCCATCCGCCTGGGCAGAGTTGTCCACGCGTTTCGGTCGCCTGCCCTTTGCTGATGTGTTGCAGCCAGCGATAAGCCTGGCGCGGGATGGGTTTCCGCTGTCGCCGGTGGTTGCGTTGCAGTGGCAAACCGCGCTGGAAGACTTCACCCCGGATCGTAACGAGGTGCTGGAAAGCTGGTTCGAAACCTTTCTGATTGATGGCCGCGCACCGCGCGCAGGTGAACTGTTTCGCAATCCGGCCCAGGCACGCACCTTGAGTGAACTGGCGGCCACCGGTTGCGAAAGCTTTTATCGCGGGGCGCTGGCGCAACGCCTGGATGCCCATTCGCGCGCCACGGGCGGCTATCTGCGCGCCAGTGATTTGCAAGACTACCGCGCCCAGTGGGTCGAGCCGATCAAGGTCAACTACCGCGGCGTCGACGTCTGGGAAATTCCACCGAGCGGCCAGGGACTCGTGGCCCAGATGACGCTGAAGATTCTCGAGGGTTTCGATTTCGACCACCGTGACAGCCAGCAGACCTGGCACCGTCAGCTCGAAGCCATGAAACTCGCCTACAGCGATGGCCTGCACTACATCACAGACCCGCAGCACATGCGGGTCGCCGTGGACGACCTGCTGAGCGACGCCTACGCCAGCCATCGCCGGGCACAGATCGGTGAACGCGCGGTGGCACCACAACCGGGAGACCCCCATGCCAGTGGCACCGTCTACCTGGCCACCGCCGACGCCGACGGCAACATGGTTTCATTCATCCAGAGCAATTATCACGGTTTCGGTTCCGGCGTGGTGTTGCCGGACAGCGGCATCGCCCTGCAAAACCGCGGTGAGGAGTTCAGTCTTGATCCCGCTCACGCCAATTGCCTGGCACCCGGGAAAAAGTCCTTCCACACCATCATTCCCGGGTTTCTCAGCAAGAACGGTGAGGCGCTGGGACCTTTCGGCGTGATGGGCGGCTACATGCAGCCGCAGGGGCATGTGCAGATGGTCATGAACCTGGTGGATTTCGGGCTGAACCCACAAGCGGCCCTGGATGCACCGCGCTGGCAGTGGTTGGGCGAAATGAAGGTGGGCATCGAGCAGGACGCTTCGCGAGACATGGCGGCGGCACTGGCACGGCGCGGGCACGAAGTGCAGGTGGTGTGCGATCGCACGAGTTACGGGCGTGGACAGATCATCCTGCGCGACCCTGAAACCGGTGTGTTGTGTGGCGGGACCGAGCCGCGTGCGGACTCGCATATAGCCGTGTATTGATGGCCTGAAGGGGGGGGGCGTCCTCCCTGACGCCGTCGCAGCTTAGAGATTATGCGATTGATTCTCAAGTGCTATTTGCCATTACTTTGCCCCAATGCCACAAGGCTTCTCTTGCCAACTGATGTTCTTTTGATATGATCCGCGCCATCGAATTTGCGACACATCAAGACTTCATTAGCCTGAAGCCATAAGCCAGAAAACTGGCAAAAAAAGACCCGGCAAAAAGCCGGGTCAAAAACCGTGATTAGCCTGATGAGGAGATAGTCCAGGAGACCGACCTAAGGTCACCTGGTCCATCGACTGATCTCGCGACCAGCTGATGCAATAATAATCATTCTCGTTTGCAAGTCAAACGATTTTGTCTGCGCGTCAGGAAAACTCTTTCCTGTCCTTCTGTTCGGCACCTACCTGCTAGCCATTCCTGCCACCCTCCAGGGAGCGGTTCAACATTGCCTTTGCCATGTCGATCATGTGCACGGTCGAAAGCGCCAGGTCCCGATGCGCACCGTGCAGGTGACTGGCTGACTCGTAGGCAGTGGCGGCGGCGCAACGTAGCAGCCCGGAAGCATGCACCAGGGCTTCCTCGATGCTGATGTTACGGTTTACGTCAAACCAATGCTCCTGCACGCCTTCCTCTGCAACAGCTGGTTTCAAGTAATAATCCAGCGCGCGCTGTGCGGCGGCAGAGCCCTGGGGAGTGTGGAGGGACGTATCGATTTGCACGTCGGGCAAGTCGTTGCTGGGTGGATTCATGATCAAGGCGAGCTCCGTGATAAATTCAGGTCCGTGATCTCATCCTAATACGTTACGTATTTGTGACAATAGTATTAATAATACATTTTGTGTTTTGCCGGGCGAGGGCCGCCACGTATCGTGCCGCACATGGATAAATGGATAGAATTGGTCAAGGCCAAGATGAGTGAACTCAAGATCACTCAGGAAATACTCGCCGACCGCCTCGGGATGTCCCAGGGCGGCATCGGGCATTGGTTGACCAAACGCCGTCAGCCCGGCATCGACGACATGAATCGAGTCCTGCAGGCGCTGGGCCTGGACTTTCTGGAAGTGGCGCTGGTGATTCGCGAGCCTGCGCACGAACAGGATGATGAGGTTTGCCTGACGCAAAAGTACAACCCGTACTTTCGCTACCCGGTCAGTGACTGGCGGGACACCGCGCAGGTGCGCGATGGAGAGCAGGCGCCGTACCGTTTCGAACTGTCCGACTACCACGCCCGAGGCGCGGCGTTCTGGTTGACCGTGGTGGGTGATGCGATGACCGCACCCAGTGGCCCCAGCGTGGCCGAGGGCATGTTGATCCTGGTGGACCCGGATGTGGAAGCGGTGCCGGGCAAACTGGTGATCGCGCAATGGCCTGACAGCAGCGAGGCGATTTTCCGCAAGTTGAGCGAAGAGGGCGGGCAGCGTTACCTGGTCCCGCTCAATCCAACATACCCGAAAAGCCTGTTCAGCGAAGAATGCCGAATCATCGGCGTGGTGGTCCAGGCCACCGTGAAGTTCTAGCCCGGCCGGCCCGCGCCATGCGCACGGCCGGCCTGGCTGTCAGGCTTCTTCCAGTTCGACCAGCGCACTGCCTTCGCTGACCATCTCGCCTTCCTGGCAATACAGCGCCTTGACCACACCGGCCTGGGGCGCGCGGATGCTGTGCTCCATCTTCATGGCCTCCAGCACCACCAGTTGCGCCCCGGCTTCGACCGTTTGCCCGGCCTCCACCAGCACGCGCACGATGCTGCCATTCATGGGCGCGGTGAGGCCGCCGTGATGGCTGTGACTGGCTTCAACGGCCGTGATCGGGTCGTAGGTCTCGATGCGGCGCAGCTCGCCTTCCCATTGCAGGAACAGGTAGTCACCACGGCGGATCGCCCGGTGCTGGCGGCGCACGCCGTCGTGCTCAGTCAGCAACTGCTCGCCGGTGAGTCGTGCGCTGTGGGACTGCGGGTTGCCCAGGGTCAAGGCGCGGTCTTGGCCCTCGCAACTCAGGTGCAGGGTGATTTGCGCGGGCAGGCCGGCGCGCAGGCCGTTGCCGATCGCCCATGGCGAGCTCGGGTCATCGGCACGCGACGTGCTGGGCAGGCTCTGGGCAAAGGCCTGGCCGGCGGCTTGCCAGAATTCGTCGCTGAGCGCCGCGGGCTGTGGCAGCAGTTGTTCCTGATAACGGGGGATAAATCCGGTATCGAGTTCGGCCTGGGCAAACGCCGGGTGGGCGATGATTCGCCGCAGGAAGTTGATGTTGGTCTTGAGCCCGCCGATGGCGAATTCATCGAGCATGCTCAGCAAGCGCAAGCGCGCCTGTTCACGGTCTTCGCCCCAGGCAATCAGCTTGCCGAGCATCGGGTCGTAGAATGGCGAGATCTCGTCGCCTTCTTCAACACCGCTGTCCACCCGGCGACCCGCACCCGGCGCGGATTCGCGATACAGCTCCAGGCGACCGGTCGCAGGCAGGAAGTCATTGCCCGGATCTTCGGCGTACAAGCGCACTTCAATCGCGTGACCGTTCAGCGGCACCTGATCCTGGGTCATCGGCAAGGCTTCGCCACGGGCTACGCGGATCTGCCAGGCCACCAGGTCGAGGCCGGTGATGGCTTCGGTCACCGGGTGTTCGACTTGCAGGCGCGTGTTCATCTCCATGAAGAAGAACTCGCCGCGGGCATCGAGCAGGAATTCCACGGTGCCGGCTCCGACATAACCGATGGCCTGCGCCGAACGCACGGCCGCCTCACCCATGGCGCGGCGCAGTTCGGGGCTCAGGCCTGGCGCTGGTGCTTCTTCGACGACTTTCTGGTGCCGACGCTGGATCGAGCAGTCGCGCTCGTTGAGGTACAGGCAGTTGCCGTGTTGATCGGCGAACACCTGGATCTCCACGTGACGGGGTTTGAGCAGGTACTTCTCCACCAGCATCCGCGAATCGCCGAACGACGATTGTGCTTCGCGCTGGGCCGAGGCCAGGGCTTCGGCCAGTTGGCTGACGTCCTCGACCACTTTCATGCCCTTGCCGCCGCCGCCGGCCGTGGCCTTGAGCAGCACGGGATAGCCGATGCGTTCGCAGGCGGCGCGGAAGGTCTCGAGGTCCTGGGCTTCACCGTGGTAGCCCGGCACCAACGGCACGCCGGCGGTTTCCATCAAGGCCTTGGCCGCGGATTTGCTGCCCATGGCGTCGATGGCCGAGGCGGGCGGACCTAGGAAGATCAGGCCGGCGGCTTCGATGGCGCGGGCGAACCCGGCGTTCTCGGACAAAAAGCCGTAGCCGGGGTGTATTGCCTGGGCACCGCTGGCCTTGGCGGCGGCGATCAGTTTGTCGATCTGCAGGTAACTGTCGGCGGCCTTGCTGCCACCGAGGTCGACGCGGATATCGGCTTCACGGCTGTGCCGGGCATCGCGGTCGGTGGCACTGTGCACGGCCACGGTGGTCAGGCCCAGGGCCTTGGCGGTGCGCATCACCCGGCAGGCGATTTCGCCGCGGTTGGCCACCAGCAGGGTAGTGAGGACAGGTGCGCTCATCAACGCGGCTCCTTGGTGGTGGTTGCAGCTTGCCAGCTCGGCGGACGTTTTTGCAGAAAGGCGCGCAGGCCTTCCTGGCCTTCGGGACTGACGCGGATGCGGGCGATGGCGTTCTCGGTGTAGCGACGCAGGGACGGGGTCAACGAGCCGTCGCCGACTTCCCGCAGCAAGTCCTTGCTGGCGCGCATGGCGGCCGGGCTGTTGAGCAGCAGGTTGTCGATCCACTGCTGGATTTTCTGTTCCAGCTCGGCGATTGGGTAACTCTCCGACAGCAGGCCGAGTTCCCGTGCCCGTTGCCCGCCGAAACGTTCGGCGGTCAGGGCATAGCGCCGCGTCGCGCGTTCGCCGATGGCTTGCACCACGAACGGGCTGATCACCGCCGGCGCCAGGCCGATGCGCACTTCCGACAGGCAGAACTGCGCGTCATCGGCGCCAATGGCCATGTCGCAGCAACTGATCAGGCCCAGCGCGCCGCCGAAGGCTGCACCTTGCACCACCGCCAGTGTCGGGATTTTCAGCTTGGCCAGGTTGTACATCAGCTCCGCCAGTTCCCGGGCGTCGTCGAGGTTGGTGGCGTAATCGAGTTCCGCCGATTGTTGCATCCAGGCGAGGTCTGCACCGGCGCTGAAATGCTTGCCACGACCGCGCACGATCAGGAATCGCAGGCTGGCATCGCTGGCCACCTTGTCCAGGGCGAGGATCAGTTCGCGGATCATCTCGGCGTTGAAGGCGTTGTTCTTTTCTTCACGGCTGAGCCACAGCGTGGCGAAACCACGTGGGTCGGTCAGCAGTTCGAGGGTATTGAAGTCGCTCATATTCATCCGTCTCCACGGTCCTTGTAGGAGCGAGCTTGCTCGCGATGGATTACAGGGCGGCGCGTTAATTCAGAAAACACGCGTTATCGTTAACGTCCATCGCGAGCAAGCTCGCTCCTACAAAAAAATCACATCCGGAACACGCCGAAGCGGCTCGGTTCGATTGGCGCGTTCAACGACGCGGACAAGGCCAGTGCCAGCACGTCGCGGGTCTGGGCCGGGTCGATGACGCCGTCATCCCACAGGCGCGCGCTGGAGTAGTAGGGGTGACCCTGCTCTTCATACTGGTCGAGGATCGGTTGCTTGATCTCGGCTTCCTGTTCGGCGCTGAAACCCTGGCCGGCACGTTCGGCCTGCTCGCGCTTGACCTGCACCAGCACGCCGGCCGCCTGTTCGGCACCCATCACACCGATGCGCGCATTCGGCCACATCCACAGGAAGCGCGGATCGTAGGCCCGGCCGCACATGCCGTAGTTCCCGGCACCGAAGCTGCCGCCGATGATCACGGTGAACTTCGGTACCTTGGCGCAGGCCACCGCGGTCACCAGTTTCGCGCCGTGCTTGGCGATGCCGCCGGCTTCGTATTTCTGGCCGACCATGAAGCCGGTGATGTTTTGCAGGAACAGCAGCGGGATACCGCGCTGGCAAGCCAACTCGATGAAGTGCGCGCCTTTCTGTGCCGCTTCGGCGAACAGGATGCCGTTGTTGGCGAGGATGGCGATCGGATAACCGTGCAGGTAGGCAAAGCCGCACACCAAGGTAGTCCCGAACAGGGCCTTGAATTCGTCGAACACCGAACCGTCCACCAGCCGCGCGATGACTTCACGCACGTCGAACGGTTGCTTGGCATCGGCCGGCACCACGCCATACAACTCGTCGCTGGCATAGAGTGGGGCGATCGGGGTGCGTTGCTGCACTTCACCCTGTTTGCGCCAGTTGAGATTGGCGACGCTGCGCCGGGCCAGGGCCAGGGCGTGTTCATCGCTTTCGGCGTAATGGTCGGCCACACCGGAAATCTTGCAGTGCACGTCGGCCCCGCCAAGATCCTCGGCACTGACCACTTCGCCCGTTGCGGCTTTCACCAGCGGTGGGCCGGCGAGGAAGATCGTCGCTTGCTCGCGCACCATGATCGCCTCGTCGGCCATGGCCGGTACGTAGGCACCGCCTGCGGTGCAGGAGCCCATGACCACGGCAATCTGCGGGATGCCCTGTGCGCTCATGTTGGCCTGGTTGAAGAAAATCCGGCCGAAGTGCTCGCGGTCTGGAAACACTTCGTCCTGGCGCGGCAGGTTGGCGCCTCCAGAGTCCACCAGGTAGATGCACGGCAGGCGGTTTTGCTGGGCGATCGTCTGGGCGCGCAGGTGCTTTTTCACCGTCAGCGGGTAGTACGAGCCACCTTTTACCGTGGCATCGTTGGCGACGATCATGCATTCGACGCCTTCCACCCGGCCGATCCCGGCAATCACGCCAGCGGCGGGCACGTCTTCGCCGTACACCTCGTAGGCCGCCAGCTGGCTGATTTCCAGAAACGGCGAGCCCGGGTCGAGCAAGCGGTTGATGCGCTCGCGGGGCAGCAGTTTGCCCCGGGAGGTGTGGCGCTCTTGCGCTTTCGGGCCGCCACCTTGCGCCACTTGGGCCAGCAGGGTGTGCAGGGCGTCAACCTGTTTGAGCATCGCCGCGCTGTTGGCGGCGAACTCCGCCGAACGGGGGTTGAGCTGGGTATGTAGGATCATGGCTTACTCCGTAAGCAGCTTTGAGCGGCACGCTACAAGCTGCAAGAGGGTCGCTTCTACTTGTGGCTTGAAGCTTGCCGCTTGCAGCTGACGAAATTCATTTCGTCTCGTTAAACAGTTCACGCCCGATCAGCATGCGACGGATCTCACTGGTGCCGGCGCCGATTTCGTACAGCTTGGCGTCACGCAGCAGGCGACCGGCCGGGAATTCGTTGATATAGCCGTTGCCGCCGAGAATCTGGATCGCGTCGAGGGCCATTTGCGTGGCGCGTTCGGCGCTGTAGAGGATCACGCCGGCAGCGTCCTTGCGGGTGGTTTCGCCGCGCTCGCAGGCCTGGGCTACCGCATAGAGATAAGCGCGGCTGGCGTTGAGCTGGGTGTACATGTCGGCGACCTTGCCCTGGATCAGTTGGAACTCGCCGATGCTCTGGCCGAACTGCTTGCGGTCGTGGATGTACGGCACGATCAGGTCCATGCAGGCCTGCATGATCCCGGTCGGGCCGCCGGACAGCACGACACGTTCGTAGTCGAGGCCGCTCATCAGCACTTTCACGCCGCCGTTGAGCACGCCGAGGATGTTCTCCTCCGGCACTTCGACGTCATCGAAGAACAGCTCGCAGGTATTCGAGCCGCGCATGCCCAGCTTGTCGAACTTGTTGCTGCGGCTGAAGCCTTTCCAGTCGCGCTCGACAATGAAAGCGGTGATGCCGTGGGGGCCCTTTTCCAGGTCGGTCTTGGCGTAGATCACGTAGGTGTTGGCATCCGGGCCGTTGGTGATCCAGGTCTTGCTGCCGTTGAGCACGTACTTGTCGCCACGCTTGTCGGCGCGCAGTTTCATCGAGACCACGTCGGAACCGGCGTTCGGTTCGCTCATGGCCAGGGCGCCGATGTGTTCGCCGCTGATCAGCTTCGGCAGGTACTTGGCTTTCTGCTCGTGGTTGCCGTTGCGGTTGATCTGGTTGACGCAGAGGTTGGAGTGGGCGCCATAGGACAGGGCCACCGAGGCCGAGCCACGGCTGATTTCTTCCATCGCGACCACGTGCGCCAGGTAACCCAGGCCGGCGCCGCCGTATTCTTCCGGTACGGTAATGCCCAGCAGGCCCATGTCGCCGAATTTGCGCCACAGGTCGGCGGGGAACAGGTTGTCGATGTCGATCTGAGCAGCGCGCGGGGCGATCTCTTTGGCGACGAAGGACTGGACCTGATCGCGCAGCATGTCGATGGTTTCACCGAGGGCAAAGTTCAGGGATGGGTAGCTCATGGGGCACCTTTTGGCTTTTTTGTAGGGTGGGGAGGGCGGTGTTTCAGCTCTCACCTTTACGTTAACGTAAACCTGTGACGAAAGGCTGTCAATCGCCCTTTACGTTAACGTCAACTTGAGCGAGAGTAGGGGCATTGAAACCTGTAGGAGCGGGCTTGCCCGCGAAGGCGTCGGATCTGTCGACATCAGTGTAGAACGTGCCGGCCTCTTCGCTGGCAAGCCAGCTCCTGCAGGGGACCATTCGCAGCCCATTAATAAAGACAATAGGGGTCGTCATGGATCAACCCAGTGCAAGCCCGCAACGCAGTTACACCCGTGGTTCCCAGGACAAAGCCTTGCTGGCGATGACCATCGGCCAGGCGTTCGACAACACTGTCGCGCAGTACCCGGACGGGGAGGCGCTGGTGGTGCGCCATCAACAGCTGCGCTACACCTGGCGGCAACTGGCGGATGCGGCAGACCTGCAGGCCAGGGCGCTGCTGGCGCTGGGCCTGCAGGCCGGCGACCGTCTGGGCATCTGGGCCCCAAACTGCGCCCAGTGGTGCATCACGCAGATTGCCACGGCGAAAATCGGCGTGATCCTGGTCAACATCAACCCGGCCTACCGCAGCTCCGAACTCGAATACGTGTTGAAACAGTCCGGCTGCCAGTGGCTGGTCAGTGCCGGGGCGTTCAAGACCTCCGACTATCACGCCATGCTGCAGGGCCTGGTGCCGGAGCTGGCGGAGCAAGCCATCGGCAAATTGCACAGCGAGCGCCTGCCGGATTTGCGCGGGGTCATCAGTCTTGATGCGCAGCCTCCAATCGGTTTCCTGCCATGGTCGCAACTGAGCGAGCTGGCGGGCAGCGTATCGGTCGAACAATTGCACGAACGTCAAAACAGTCTGCATTTCGATCAGGCGGTGAACATCCAGTACACCTCCGGCACCACCGGCTTCCCCAAGGGCGCGACCCTCAGCCACTACAACATTCTCAATAATGGCTACATGGTCGGCGAAAGCCTGGGCCTTACGGCCTGCGACCGGTTGGTGATCCCGGTGCCGTTGTACCACTGCTTTGGCATGGTCATGGGCAACCTCGGCTGCATCACCCACGGCAGCACCATGATCTACCCCAACGACGCGTTCGATCCGCTGTTGACCCTCAGCACCGTCGCCGAAGAACAGGCCACCGCGCTGTATGGCGTACCGACCATGTTCATCGCCATGCTCGATCAACCCCAGCGCGGCGATTTCGACCTGTCGAGCCTGCGCACCGGGATCATGGCCGGTGCCACCTGTCCGATCGAGGTCATGCGCCGGGTCATCAGCGAAATGCACATGAGCGAAGTGCAGATTGCCTACGGCATGACCGAGACCAGCCCGGTGTCGTTGCAGACCGGTCCGTCGGACGATCTGGAATTGCGCGTGACCACGGTCGGCCGTACCCAGCCACAGCTGGAAAGCAAGATCATCGACGAGGCCGGCAACCTGGTGCCCCGTGGCACCATCGGTGAGCTGTGTACCCGCGGCTACAGTGTGATGCTCGGCTACTGGAACAACCCGCAAGGCACGGCGGAGGCGATCGACCAGGCCGGCTGGATGCACACCGGTGACCTGGCGAGCATGAATGAGGAGGGCTACGTATGCATTGCCGGGCGCAACAAGGACATGATCATCCGCGGTGGCGAGAACATTTATCCGCGCGAACTGGAGGAATTCTTCTTCACCCACCCGGCAGTGGCCGATGTGCAGGTGATCGGCATTCCTTGCTCGCGTTATGGTGAAGAGATCGTCGCCTGGATCAAGTTCCACCCCGGTCACAGTGCCACCGAGCAGGAGCTGCAAGCCTGGTGCAAGGAGCGCATCGCGCACTTCAAGACACCGCGTCATTTCAAGTTCGTGGAAGAGTTTCCGATGACGGTGACGGGCAAGATCCAGAAATTCCGGATGCGCGAGATCAGCATTGAGGAGTTGCGTAGCAATAAGGCCTGACTCATTCCCTTGTAGGAGCGAGCTTGCTCGCGAAGAACTCAAGAGTGTCGCGTTGATCCAGAATGAGCGCGTTATCGTTGACGACCTTCGCGAGCAAGCTCGCTCCTACACAGGGCCGTGGAAATCTCAAACGCCAGACAGCACAAAGGGGAGCCGAAGCTCCCCTTTAATTTTCGTTGCGCTGCTCTTTTTTTATTATTGAGGGGCGGTCTGTTTTTGTTTTTGGTGACCGTTGACCCTTTACCGCTGTTTTTGTCGATCCCCATCCGGGATCAAGAGCAAACGTATTTTTTTGAGCGCTGATCTACTTTTTCGCTGAGCGATCCAACCAGTTCGGGAGCTACCTGAAGGTAGTTTTATTATTCTCTGCCCGGTTGCGGGTAACTCCGAAAAGCACCCTGAAAAGCACATCCTCTCCAAAAAAATCTGTTAGCTGCGTCTCTGCCGTGTTGTTTTTGTTATGTCAGAGTCGTTACGTCTTGTTTTTATTAGGGGTGTCGCCAATTTTTTTATTCTTGTTATGCGATAGATATAGCAGGAGCCGTGCCAACTTTTAAAAACCCTTTAAAAACAAGCACTTGAGTTTTTGTAGGGTTTTCGGCTTCAGGGAAAACCCTACATTTTGTTTCCGTGTTACTCGCTTGCGCCCACATTCAGGTGGTTGCGGTAACACCCCGACACACCCGCACGCATCAATGTGCGCTACGCGCCTTGGCCACGCGCGAACCGGTAGGTCGTCCCAGTACATCGCAGATTTGCTGGCCGGCCAGGATCAGCGCATCCAGGTCGATCCCGGTTTCAATCCCGAGGCCATTGAGCAGGTAAACCACGTCCTCGGTGGCCACGTTACCGCTGGCGCCCTTGGCATAAGGGCAGCCGCCGAGACCGGCAATGGAGCTGTCGAACACCGAGATGCCTTCCAGCAGGCTGGCATAGATGTTGGCCATGGCCTGGCCATAGGTGTCGTGGAAGTGCCCGGCCAGTTTTTCCCGCGGCACCTGGGCCGACACCACCTCGAACATCCTGCGCGTGGCCCCTGCGGTGCCGGTGCCGATGGTGTCGCCCAGCGAAACCTCGTAACAGCCCATGGCGTAGAGCTCGCGGGCCACATGCGCTACCTGTTCCGGTGCGACGTGACCTTCATAGGGGCAGCCCAGCACGCAGGACACGTAACCGCGCACACTGACGCCATGCTGCCTGGCGGCATCCATGATGGGCACGAAGCGCTCCAGGCTTTCGCTGATCGAGCAATTGATGTTGCGCTGGGAAAACGCTTGCGACGCGGCGGCGAATACGGCGACTTCCTTGACCCCGCAGGCGAGGGCATCTTCAAAGCCGCGCAGGTTGGGGGCGAGGGCGCCGTAGGTGACGCCGGGTTTGCGCTGGATCTGCGCGAAGACATCTGCAGAGCCCGCCATCTGCGGCACCCACTTGGGCGAAACGAAGCTGCCGACTTCTATATAGCCAAGGCCCGCAGCCGTCAGCGCATCGACCAGTCGCACCTTGTCGGCAACGCTGATGGGTTGGGCTTCATTTTGCAGACCGTCGCGGGGGCCGACTTCGACCAGGCGTACGTGGGTAGGGAGGGACATGGGATTGGACCTGTTCTAATTGTTCATAGACCCTTGTAGAAACGAGCTTGCTCGCGAAGGACGTCAACGATAACGAGGGCAGTCTGAATGCACGCGGTGCCCTGACATCCATCGCGAGCAAGCTCGCTCCTACACAGATTCCTGACTCTTGAGCGTTTGTTCCAGCGCTTGCACACAACGCTCTTCAGCGGTATCGAGCTCCAGTTTCATCTGTTCGATGTCCAGCAGCTGCTGTTCCAGCTGTTCCCGGCGCTCGCTGATTTTTGCCAGCATGCTGTGCAGTTGCTTGGTGTTACCGCTGGACGGATCGTAGAGCTCGATCAGCTCGCGGCATTCGGCCAGGGAAAAGCCGATGCGCTTGCCCCGCAGGATCAGCTTGAGGCTGACCTTGTCGCGGGGTGAGTAGATGCGTTCCTGGCCACGCCGCTCGGGGCTGAGCAAGCCTTGTTCCTCATAGAAGCGAATGGCCCGGGTGGTGATGTCGAGCTCGCGGGCGAGGTCGGAAATGCTGTAGGTCTGGCTGCTCATGGGCGCGCTCGCAAAAAGTCATGCGCTAAGCTAATGGCAGGTTGACGTTTACGTCAAGGGGCGTGAGTTTTGGCTGTTCTTGCTGATCTCTTCGCGAGCAAGCCCGCTCCCACCTTTGATTTGCGTCGAACACCAATACCGTGTTCAGCAAAAATTAAATGTGGGAGCGGGCTTGCTCGCGAAGAACGATAACGCGGTGTAATGCCTCACACCGTGTCCAGCTTCTTCTCCTGCGCCGTCACCTGCTGGCACAACTCGATCATCTGCTCGCGCATCCAGCGGTTCGCCGGGTCCTGGTCAGTGCTTTCGTGCCAGTAAAGGTGGGTTTCCACCGGCGGCACATCGTTGACCGGCAGATAAAAGGCGTGCAGGTCGTTACGGCGGGCGAAGCGTTCCGGCACGGTCATGACCATATCGGTCTGCTGCAGCACCTGCGAGGCCATCAGGTAATGCTGGGAGCGCAGGGCGATCTTGCGCTGGATACCCATTTTGCCCAGGGCCAGGTCAACATAGCCCAGGCCGCTGCGACGGCTGGAAATGTGGACGTGGGTCAGGCTCAGGTAATCATCGAGGGTGAGTTTTTCCTTGCCCGCCAGCGGGTGGCCCTTGCGCATGGCGCACACGTAACGGTCTTCCATCAGCTTGACGTGGCGCACCTGCGGGTCGGTGTTGAGTGGTGCATCCACGGCGAAGTCGAGTCGGCCAGCGGCCAGTTCCTTGGTGGTCTCACGCCGCTTGGACAGGAAGCTTTCGATGATCACGGTCGGCGCCAGGCGGCGCAGGCGCTGGAACAGCGGCGGCAGGATCACAGCTTCAGTGAGGTCGGTCATGCTGATGCGGTAGGTCTTGACCGCCTGCAAGGGATTGAAGATGCGGCTTTCCTGCACCGACACGCGCAGCAACGAAAGCGCGTTGCGCACCGGGCCGATAATGTTCTGCGCCATGGGCGTAGGCACCATGCCCTGGGCGGTGCGTACGAACAGCGGGTCGTTGAACGTCTCGCGCAATCGGGCCAGCGCGTTGGACACCGCAGGTTGGGTAATCCCGACAATCTGCCCGGCGCGGGTCAGGTTGGCCTCGGTGTAGATCGCGTCAAAGACGATGAAAAGGTTGAGGTCGACCTTGCTCAGATTCATTGCGCTGCACTCTTGTTTTAGGTGGGCTCGATCAGTCGATCATATATCGGTGATGAATGTTTATACACGCCGAGAATAGGCTAGGTAAATTTTCATGGCTGTTCTAGCATCGATTGCATGAACGAACAACTCCTCTGAAACTCGTTGAAAAGGTAGAGCTGGCCATGGATTTCGCTTATTCGCCCAAGGTGCAAGAACTGCGTGAGCGCGTGACCGCGTTCATGGACACCTACGTCTATCCCGCCGAAGCGGTCTTCGAGCGCCAGGTCGCCGAGGGCGACCGCTGGCAGCCGACGGCGATCATGGAAGAGCTCAAGCTCAAGGCCAAGGCAGAAGGCCTGTGGAATTTGTTTCTGCCTGAGTCCGAACTCGGCGCCGGCCTGACCAACCTCGAATACGCGCCGCTGGCGGAAATCATGGGCCGTTCGCTGCTGGGACCCGAGCCGTTCAACTGCTCGGCACCGGACACCGGCAACATGGAAGTGCTGGTGCGCTACGCCAACGAAGAACAGAAACAACGCTGGCTCGAACCCTTGCTGCGCGGCGAGATCCGCTCGGCTTTCGCCATGACCGAACCGGACGTCGCGTCCTCCGACGCCACCAACATGGCCGCCCGTGCCGTGCGTGACGGTGACGAGTGGGTGATCAACGGCAAGAAGTGGTGGACCTCCGGTGCTTGCGATCCGCGCTGCAAGATCCTCATCTTCATGGGCCTGAGCAACCCTGACGCACCGCGCCATGCGCAGCACTCGATGATCCTGGTGCCGGTGGACACCCCCGGGGTGAAAATCCTGCGTCCGTTGCCCGTGTTCGGCTATGACGACGCCCCCCACGGCCACGCCGAAGTATTGTTTGAAAATGTCCGGGTGCCGTATGAAAACGTCCTGTTGGGCGAAGGACGCGGCTTCGAAATCGCTCAAGGTCGTCTTGGACCGGGGCGGATTCACCACTGCATGCGTTCGATCGGCATGGCTGAGCGTGCGCTGGAACTGATGTGCAAGCGCTCGGTGAACCGTACGGCGTTCGGCAAACCCCTGGCACGCCTGGGCGGCAACATCGACAAGATCGCCGATTCGCGGATGGAGATCGACATGGCCCGCCTGCTGACACTCAAGGCGGCGTACATGATGGACACCGTCGGCAACAAGGTGGCGAAGAGTGAAATCGCGCAGATCAAGGTGGTGGCGCCGAATGTTGCCTTGCGCGTGATCGACCGGGCGATCCAGATCCATGGCGGGGCAGGGGTGTCCAACGATTTCCCGCTGGCCTACATGTATGCGATGCAGCGCACCCTGCGCCTGGCGGACGGTCCGGATGAAGTGCACCGCGCGGCCATCGGCAAGTTCGAGATCGGCAAGTACGTGCCCAAGGAAATGTTGCGCAGCAGTCATTAAGACGGCAGCGCGGGCCCAATCCGGGCCCGCGCTCACTCAACGGGTCAATCCACGCTCGGCAGCCCGTAGAACGCCCGCGCGCAAGCCGTACTGTGGGCGGCCAGGTCTTCCTGGCTTTCGCCGCGGTGCAAGGCCACCTCACGCAAGACTTCCGTCAGATACGCCGGCTCGTTGCGACCGTTTTTCGGTTTGGGGCGAAGGCTGCGCGGCAACAGATACGGCGCATCGCTCTCCAGCATCAACCGCCCGCGCGGGATCTCCTTGACCAAGGGATGCAAATGCGTGCCACGGCGCTCATCGCAAATCCAGCCGGTGATGCCGATGTGTAAATCCAGGTCCAGGTAACTGAACAGCGCTTTCTGTTCGCCGGTGAAGCAGTGCACCACGGCGGCCGGCAACTGATCGCGATAGTCACGCAGGATTTCCAGCAGACGCTGGCTGGCATCGCGTTCGTGCAGAAACACCGGCATTTGCAGTTCGACCGCCAGCGCCAGGTGTTCTTCGAGGACTTTCTCTTGCTGCGGACGCGGTGAAAAATCGCGGTTGAAATCCAGGCCGCATTCACCGACCGCCACGATGTTCGGTTCTCTCAGCAGGCTGCGCAGGCGACGGGCGCTGTCGGCATTCCAGTCGCTGGCCGCGTGGGGATGAATACCGGCGGTGGCGAACAGCTTTTGACCTGTTTCGTCCAGTTGCCGGCACAGCTCCAGCGCCTGTTCGCTGCCCTCGACATTGGTGCCGGTGAGCACCAATTGGCAGACCCCCGCGGCATAGGCGCGGTCCAGTACGGCCTGGTGCTTGTCGGCGAAACTGGGGTTGGTCAGGTTGACGCCGATATCGATGAGTTGCATGGTGCTACCTCGGACCAGGGCCGCAAAGCATACCAGAGCTCTGGATTTATCAGAAAAGCCAAGAACTACAACGGGTTATGGCGGTCTCTTAATGTCGCGAACAAGTCTGGGTGGTGGCGATGCCATCATTGTGCCAGTATTTCGCGCATTGCCAGCGTCTTCAGGCGCTTTATTTCTGACGCTTGATTGCATGAAATCATTCATGTGGTTGACCTGAATTCTTTGCGGAGAGTGGATGATTCGTCCCTCGGTTTTGCTACTGCTGTGTTGCTCGCTGTTGCTGCCGATGTCGGCGGTTGCGCGGCTGCCCGGGCCGCTGCAAGCCGTGCCGGCCGCCAAGGTCCGTGACCTCACGGACATCCGCAGCAGTCGTGTGCTGCGCGTGCTGGTCAACCAGAGCCGTAACAGCTCTGGCGAAGTCCAGGGCCAGGCCATCGGTGTCGAATACCATCGCCTGCGCGCTTTCGAGCAATACCTCAATGGCCACGCCCGGGATGGCCAGGAAATCACCCTCAAGATCATTCCCAAAGCCAAGGATCAATTGCTCGGTGCGTTGCAGCGTGGGGAGGGCGACCTGGTGGCCCCCGGCGAGCTGCTCGACCTGCAGCCGGGCTTCGCCGTCAGCAGCAGTGAACCGGTCGCCAGTGACATCCCGCTGGTGCTGGTGGGGATCAAGGGTGAACGTCGCTATACCCGTCTCGAACAACTGTCGGGAAAAACCCTGGCGCTGCCCAACGGTAGCGCCGCCGGTGACGCCATCAGCCAGATCAACCAGAAGCTCGCGCTGCACAAACTGCCGCCGGTCAAGATCGAGTGGGTCGATCCAAGCCTGGCGGTCGAGGACGTGTTGGAGATGGTCCAGGGCGGGATCTTTCATCTGACCATTGTCGAGCAGCCGATTGCCGAACGCTGGGGCAAGATCCTGCCGAAATTGCGTATCGATCGCCAGGTGCTGATCAGCGAGCCAGGCGAAGAGTTCTGGTTCGTGCGCCGCGACGCGTCGATGCTGAGGGCCAGCATCGATCGTTTCCTGGCGGGCTATAAAAAGCCGTCGGACCAGGACGTAGCGTTTCTGCGCATCTATAGACGCCTTTACCAGGTCCACTATCCGTTGGCCAAGGCTGACCGCCAGCGCCTGGAAAAGCTGCGGCCGGTGCTGCAAAAACATGCAACCGCCCAGGACATGGACTGGCTGAACCTGGCGGCGCTGGCGTTCAAGGAATCGGGCCTGCAACCTGCGGCGCGCAGCGGCGGTGCGCCGACCGGGCTGATGCAGATCACCCCGTCAGCAGCGCAGCGCGTGGGCGTGAGCAACATTCACGAACTGGATGCCAATGTGCAGGCGGGGGCCAAGTACCTGGCGATGATTCGCCGCAAGTTCTTTGCCAGCCCCAAGCTCAACGAACGCGAGCGCATGGCCTTTGTGCTGGCGGCCTACAACATCGGGCCGGAGCGGGTGCAAGGCATGCGCGCAGAGGCCCGTCGACGGGGGTTGAACCCCAACCAGTGGTTTTTCCAGGTCGAACGCATCGCCATGGAGCAGGTGGGAATGGGACCTGTCAGCTATGTTAATAGCGTGAACAAGTATTACTTGGCGTTCGATCGGGAGCGGGAGTCGTTGGAGCCCCAGGGGCAGAAAGTTGCCCTGCGTAAATGATCGAATAAACTGATTGTTATGGCGGATTCTTTGCGCTTTTAACATGAGATTTACTGATTAATATAGCGGCCAACCAACACACACTCTCAAGGGATGTCACAGCATGAGCACACTGATCAACAAGGTATTGTTTACCCGCGCTGGCTACGGCCTGACCGTTTTGCGGATTTTCGTCGGCATCATCTTCGCTGCCCACGGCGCACAGAAACTCTTCGGCGCATTCGGTGGCTATGGCCTGGCGGGCACCGCGCAGTACATGGAAAGCATCGGCCTGGCGCCGGGCTACCTGATGGCGACGCTGGCGGGCGGCACCGAGTTCTTCGGCGGCCTGGCTTTGATCATCGGCTTGCTGGTACGTCCGGCGGCGCTGGGCCTGACCTTCCTTTCGCTGGTGGCGATTTTTACCGTGCATATCAGCAATGGCCTGTTCATGGCGAACAATGGCTATGAATTCGCCCTGGCGTTGCTTGGTGGCAGTATCGCGGTGCTGATCGAAGGGGCCGGCAAACTGTCGGCGGACCGCGCCATCGCCGGCTGACAGCTTTTCGAACAGACAAGAAAATGCCCGTATCACGGGCATTTTTTGTTGCATCAGAACCCGAGTCTGTCGCGCAATCCGTAGTACCACGCGCCAAGTGCAGCAAAGGGTGTACGCAGCAGTTGGCCACCCGGGAACGGGTAGTGGGGCAGGTCGGCAAAGGCGTCGAAACGTTCGGCCTGACCACGCAATGCCTCGGCCAGGACCTTGCCCGCCAGGTGCGTGTAGGTGACGCCGTGGCCGCTGCACCCCTGGGAGTAATAGATGTTGTCGCCCAGTCGCCCGACCTGAGGCAGGCGCGACAGGGTCAGCAGGAAATTTCCGGTCCAGGCGTAGTCGATCTTCACATCCTTGAGCTGCGGGAACGCCTTGAGCATCTTCGGCCGAATGATCGCTTCGATGTTCGCCGGGTCCCTTGCGCCATACACCACGCCGCCGCCGAAAATCAGACGTTTGTCGCCGCTCAGGCGGTAGTAGTCGAGCAGGTAGTTGCAGTCTTCGACGCAATAGTCTTGGGGCAGCAGGCTTTTCGCCAACTCATCGCCCAGGGGCTCCGTGGTGATCACCTGCGTGCCGCAAGGCATCGATTTGGCCGCCAGCTCCGGCACCAGGTTACCCAGGTAGGCGTTGCCCGCCACGATGATGAACTTGGCCCTGACCTTGCCCTGAGGCGTGTGCACGACCGGGTTGGCACCGCGCTCGATGCGCACCGCCGGCGACTGCTCATGAATAGTGCCGCCCAGTGACTCCACGGCCGCCGCTTCGCCCAGCGCCAGGTTGAGCGGATGGATATGCCCGCCACTCATGTCGAGCATGCCACCGATATATTGATCGCAAGCCACCACCTCGCGGATGCGGCGCTGATCCAGCAACTCCAGCTGCGTATGCCCGAAACGCTCCCACAAACGCTTCTGCGCTTCCAGATGACCCATCTGCTTGTCAGTGATGGCGGCAAATACGCCGCCGTCCTTCAAGTCGCACTGGATGTTGTACCTGGCCACCCGATCACGAATGATCCGCCCGCCCTCGAACGCCATCTGCCCCAACAACTGAGCCTGACGCGGACCGACAGTGCGCTCGATCACATCGATATCGCGGCTGTAGCTGTTGACGATCTGCCCACCATTGCGCCCCGACGCACCGAAACCGACCCTGGCCGCCTCCAGCACCGTCACCCGAAAGCCGTGCTCCAGCAGGAACAGCGCCGAGGACAACCCGGTATAACCGGCGCCGATCACGCACACATCCGTCTCGACCTCACCCTGCAACGACGGACGCGGCGGCACCGCATTGGCCGATGCGGCGTAATAGGACTCTGGGTAAGGGGTGTTCGCCATCCTGCAGCCTCTGTTTAATAAATTTAACGAATGCGTCGATCCTACCCGAGTTGAAAAACCGCCGCCAGCCACCGGAAAATCTTCTTTGCCGCAGCGAAATTAAATATTTTGCATATTCATAGGGTTAGCGCGAAAAAAGGTGTTGACACCCTCCCGGAATTCCGTAGAATGCCGCCTCACAGCAGGCACGTAGCTCAGTTGGTTAGAGCACCACCTTGACATGGTGGGGGTCGTTGGTTCGAGTCCAATCGCGCCTACCAAACAAAATCCGCTCTGCTGGGCGGTCTGGAAGGGCTCACCGAAAGGTGGGCCCTTTTTAGTTGTCTGCGATTTAAAAAGCCTATGCAAAGCCTGCGATCAAGCGCCAATCGACGCGTTGCGCAGCCCCGCCTTATTGAATGTATTTCAAACCCACCACATTCCTGTTCAGCTTGGCTCGCTCGCTCCAGGCAATGGTATGGCTGGCCTTGTTCCATCGAACGTTGCTGATCTCCTGACTTGCCGCTTTTTCAATCGCATCCTTGTTGAGACTTCCTTGGATCCACTGGCCACAAAATGGATCTCGTAACGTTCCCTCATTGACTCTGGCATCCTCGCCATTCATTCTCACTTGAGAAATATTACTATTTGAAGACGGCGTTGACGCGAGCCGAATGAAAATCAGTTCGTCTCGGGTTGAACTGCCAGCAGCCAATTGCATCAAAGCAAGACAGGCAACCGGGCATAGCTGCATCGAGGCGGGGGGGAGTGATGAGGAGGCGGACAATGATCAAGTTCTTTGCGGCTTACCTGTCCATTTGCCTCTTGCTTCAGTGGACGGTGGTCGAGGCGTCACCCTGGATTGCCAGCCATGTCCTGCTGCGCTGGATCCTGTAACGCTACGGGCGCGACAGGGGCCTCAGGCGTAAGATAAGCAGTGTTACCTCATCTGAAGGAGTCGTTTATGATCTCCGACCAAGTGAACAGACAGGCATCCGATCACAAGGCTGTGTGGGATCAATATTTCTGCGCCGCGTTGATTGCCGAAAGCAACCTGACGGCACCCGTCGTAGGCGGGGCCACGCATGAAGACCGGCAGAATCTGTTGATTGAAAGGGCCAGGGCGCTCGCGGACAAGATGATGGACTGCAGGAAATAACCAGAGCCCAGCCTTCGCGCTGGGCTCTTCACATCTGCGCAGTGGCACCGTAGCTGATTGATTCAGGCAATCAGCTCGACCTTGCCTGTGGCCAGGCGATAAATGCCCCCCACTATTTTCAACTGGCCCCTGCCGAGCGCGTCAGACAGCAAGGGAGTGGCTTGCTTGAGGCGCTCGATCGAGTTCTTGATGTTTTGTACGGTCGCGTTTTCAACCAGGTCACCTGGATGACTGCCTGCCTGCTCGATAGCGGATTTGAGTGCATCCGTCAGTGCAGGGATCTTCCCGGGGAACACCGTGTGATCCTTGACGGCTTTCACGCCGGCCTCGATGGCACCGCAGCGCTCATGGCCCAGTACCAGGATGAGCGGGGCGCCGAGCACGGCCACGCCGTATTCAAGGCTTGCCAGGCCTTCGTCCGTGACGAAGTTGCCGGCCAGGCGTACGGCGAAAAGGTCGCCCCGGGCGGTATCGAAAGCGTATTCCGGTGCAATGCGCGAGTCAGAGCAGCTCAGCACCGCCACAAAAGGGTTCTGGCCGGTAACCAGTGCTTCTCGTTCATCCTTGAAGTCGTGGGTTTCCGAGTTTCCGCTGACATAGCGTTGGTTGCCCTCCATTAGCCTTTTCAGTGCCTCATCCGGGGTGATGACGTTTTTCGGCTTTGGTGGCGCGGCGTTTTTCTCCGCTGCTTGAACAATTCGGCTCGGCAGGGCGCCGGCCAATAACAGGGCGCCTGCTCCTAATCCGGCAAGGCGAAGAAAGCGACGGCGCTCATTGGTTTTTGCTGCGGCGTTTGAATCACATGATTCACACATGATGTTGTGCACTCAAGGTCAATTTGGTGGGAATGACTGCCGTTGGGGAGCGTACCTGCGGGGGGGGCAACACTGGAATGTTTGAGTCTAGTCGGTGTGTAACATCACGTTTTACGGGGCTTGCAGCGAATGTGCGGGTGAGGCCTTGATACAAAATGCAGGTTGTCCGGCAGGTGCAATCCATTGATTGATGAGCTACTACTGACAGGCTGATTCGACTTGGTCCTTACAGGAGTTTCCCGATGCTGACTCACTGGTTGCTTGCAGCGGTTCATCTTTTGGCGTTTGCGCTTGGATTCTGGGCTGTCCTGGCGCGTGGCACGGCTTTTCGGCGCCTGGCGATCGGCACGGGAGAGGCTCGCAGTGTGTTGATGGCAGACAACCTATGGGGCATTTCTGCGGTTGTCCTTCTGGTTACCGGCGGCATGCGGGCCTTTGGCGGTTTCGAAAAAGGTACGGATTACTACCTGCACCAGCCGTTGTTCCACCTCAAGATGACGTTGTTCGTGCTCATCCTGTTACTGGAAATTGCGCCGATGGTGGCGTTGATCAAATGGCGGGTTGCACGGTCGCGTGGCGCTGCTATCGATACCTGGCGTGCGACGCTGTTTGCACGAATCAGTCATATCGAAGCTGTGCTGATGTTGCTGATGATGGTGGCGGCCACCGGCATGGCGCGCGGTATCGCTTTCGGCTGATCGAGGGGGTTCGGTTAAAGCGCAGGCGATGTTGCGCTTGCATCTTAGCCAGCCGTCGTTGCGGGGCGTACGGGCTGGCTACTGACTGCGACAGGATTCAGGTTTGTGGCTTTTCCGGGGCGGTGAGGCCGGCCTGAATGCGCTGATAAATCTCTTCGCGGTGCACTGCGACGTCTTTGGGCGCGTTGATGCCAATCCGGACTTGCTGGCCGCTTACGCCCAGGATGGTGATCGTAATGTCATCACCAATGTTTATGCTTTCACCGACTTTGCGGGTGAGTATCAGCATGGTCTTCTCCTTGATTGCTTTGTGGGGCACCTGATTCGGACAGTGCAGAGGTCGGTGTTATGTATAGATTAGTGCGAAGTCTCACAGTTTGGGTGCCTCTTTCTGACGCGCAGATGCAGCATTAATTCCCAAGGCGTAACTATACAGAGGCCGCCACTATCATTCTCGTTGTTTTGAGTCCATTTTGCGGCACTCGCGAAGTATTCATGAATGCTAAAATCCCCCGCTTTAAGCATTCAGAGGGAAACGCTGTGCGCAAAATGGTCTTGGCAATCGCGGTATTGGCGCTGGCGGGATGCGGTGAGGGCAAGCGCGAAGAAGCGCAAAAACCGCAGCCTGCAGCGGCGGCAACAGCGGCGCAGGTATCGGGGCCACAGTGGGACCTCGAAGTGCGGGGTGAAACACCTCAGGCCGTCAGCGATCTCAGCGGCTGGCTGATCGAACACAGCTTCATATCCAACGTGATCAGGGAAAACGGCAAGACCCGGATCCTGATGGGGCCGTACAGCTCCAGGGAAGAAGCCGAGGCCAAGCAGGCGCAGGTGAACGCCGCGCTGATCAAGGCGAAAAAGCGGAACATTGAAGTGCTGGTGCTGGAGCGCCCGACGGTTCAGTAAAGGTTGAAGTGGGTGGCTGAAAGACAAAGGCCCGGGGTGTGCAGCCCCGGGCCTTTGTTTGTTCGGCGAGTATTCAGCCGCAGGCTTTCATGTCCACCGAGCCGACAAATTCGTTACCGCGCCCCATGACGCACGCCACGCTCTGGTTGCGTTGGCGTTCCCAGGCTTGCACCGGGTAAGTCTTGTCCCAGGCCTTGTACAGCTGCTGGTCCTGTTTCGACAGGCGCAAACCGTATTGCTTGCTCATGTAGAAATAGGTCCGGGCGATCATGCCGCGGATGGAAGGGCGGGGCATGACCTTTTTCGCCTTGAAGTCGACCTGGGTCAGGCACGAACCGTATTGCCCCGATTGCTCCGGCAGCCAGCCGAAACTGAAGTTGCTGCGGTCACCATTGACCTCGCCGATGCTGGGCACCAGGTTGTGCAGATCGGCCTCGGCCTTCTGGTAGGTCGGATCGTACCGCGTACAGTTCTTACGCCCTCCTTCCTGCCAGCATTGACGCTGATGGCCGATTTGCCAGGCCGGAACGATGTGCTCCCACTCGATGCGCGCCGCGCGCTTGGCGTTTTTGCGCGGCACATACCCGCAGGCTGCGAGGTTCACCTTGTTGCCGGTGTATTTGCAGCCGCAATAGAACTCGGTGGATTGCGGCGCATACAGCTTCCAGGCGACTTTCTTGGCTTCGCTGAAGGTGCGTGGCGCATCGGCCTGGGCACCCGTGGCAAACACCAGGAACAGCAAGGCAAAAAAACGGACACTCATCGTCTCAGTCTTCCTTCGGCACTACCCAGAAAATCTGCACGCCACCGTCGTCGCGATAGGCGAGAGTGACGTTGTCGTTCTCGTCGATTTCTTCGAGCAGGCGTTCCCACTCGTCCACGGGCTCGTCTGGAAGGCGGAAGATCAGGGCGGCCCTGGCTTTCTGAGCAGTAGGGCCATTGATGATTTTCTGAACGCGCAGGCCCATGCGTACATAGGTGTCTGGTGAGGCGGAGGTGCTGTCCACAGGATTATCCTTATTAAGCTGTACGTGCATACAGTATTTAACTGTAGGCATTTTCGCAACCGCTTAAAATTCAAGAGAATCCTCTGACAGTGGTTTTTGCCGATTGGTGTAGGGGGATGAGAGTTTTTTGTCAGGCAAGTGCTGCGAGGCGAGTGGCCAAAGAGGTGCCCGACCGGAGTCGGTCGGGCGAGGGCGAATCAATATTCCCAGAACATCCGTTGCAGCTCTTTGCTGTCATTGGTCTTGGTCAGCGCGACCATCGCCAGGATGCGGGCTTTCTGTGGGTTCAGGTCATGCGCCACCACCCAGTCATACTTGTCGTCAGGCTGTTCGGCGTTACGCAGGACGAAACCGCCGGCGTTGACGTGGGAAGAGCGGATGATCTGCACCCCGTCCTTGCGCAGGGCTTGCAGGGTGGGAACGACCCGGGAAGACACCGAACCATTGCCGGTGCCGGCATGGATGATGGCCTTGGCGCCCGACTGGGCCAGGGCTTTGTAGGCGGTGTCGCTGACGTTACCGTAGGAGTAGGCGATTTCGACGTCAGGCAGGCTTTCAATGGTCTTGATGTCGAATTCCGAGTCCATGGTGTGGCGCTTGGCCGGGAGACGGAACCAGTAGGATTTACCTTCGACCACCATCCCGAGTGGGCCCCAGGCGCTTTTGAACGCCTCGGTCTTGATGTTGATCATTTTGCTGACATCGCGACCCGACTGGATTTCATCGTTCATGGTCACCAGCACGCCTTTGCCACGCGCGTCTTTGCTACTGGCCACGGCGACGGCGTTGTACAGGTTCAACATGCCGTCGGCGGACATTGCGGTGCCGGGCCGCATGGAGCCCACGACAATGATCGGCTTGTCGGTTTTTTCCACGAGGTTGAGGAAGTAGGCGGTTTCTTCCAGGGTGTCGGTGCCGTGGGTGATCACGATGCCATCGACGTCCTTGCTGTCCGCCAGTTCGGCGACGCGACGGCCCAGCTGCAACAGGTTGTCGTTGGTGATGCTTTCGGAGGCGATCTGCATGACCTGTTCGCCGCGGACATTGGCCAGTTGGCCAAGCTGTGGAACCGCGGCGATCAATTGTTCGATGCCGACTTTTGCTGCCTGGTAGGTGGCGCTGTTGGCGGCGCTGGCGCCCGCACCGGCGATGGTGCCGCCGGTGGCCAGGACCACGACGTTGGCCAGCTTCTGTTGGGTTTCGGCTTCTTTCGCCTGAAGGGCGGCGGGCAGGAGCAGCAGGAGGGCCAAGGTGCCCGGGAGAAGGTTTTTCAAAGCAGATGTCATTATTTTTCTCTCTAGTAGTGACGGTGCCGATGCAGGTTCATCTAGATGCGCCCCAAAGGGATCTGGACCTTTTGGGGTGCTGGAGAAAAGCACGACGCGTACCAGTTACAACTGGAATCATAAATAACTCGTAACACACTGATTTGTTTATCGTTTTAAACGGATGGTTGAATGGCGATCGCCCGGTTCTGTCCGGTTTTCCGATTATCCGTGGGTTTTTTATTCGGCATTCCGAAAGGATTACGGACCCAATTAAACATCGGCGTTAAAGAAACCCGCCGGCAGGTCGATGCTTCAATGAAGAATCATGCCCAGGGAGTTCACATGTCATTGACGATCGGTTTGCCCCATTCAGCGGTGCTCAATATCGGCGGGAAGCCCGCGGCTGCCGTCGACACCCTGAGCGACGCGACCTCGGCGCAACAGGCGGGTGTGCCAGTGAAAGAAGAAAAGCCTGTGAGCCTTGGGCAGGGCGCGCAGGCGGGTGAAAAAGCCGAAGGCGCTGGCAGCCAGCAAAGCGTCGCGGTGCAAATGTTGCTCAAGCGCCTGCAGGAACTGCAGGAGCAACTGCGCGAGCAACAGCAACAATTGGCGGCTACCCAGGCCGCGTCTTTTCAGTCTGAAGAGGCCAAGGCCACGGCCGTGATGTCGCTTCAGGCGCAGGTTGCAGATACGTCGGCGGCGTTGATGCAGGTGGCCACCAGCCTGGCGAAAGCCTTGACCGATTCTGGCAGTATTGTCAGCACTACGGCTTGACCAACCTGGCACTTGATTGTGCGCGTAGCCTGCGAACGGGGTAGGTTGACAAAGTCTGGCAACGTTCGCATAGTCAAGCTTCGCAAACGTTTGCGACACCTCCAGATGCCGCCTCGACGTTGCTCACAATAATCATAAGATCGGAGTGAATCCATGAAGCTGCCATTCGCAGGACGTCTTCTTGCTGTCGCCATACTGGCTGGCGCCACCGCCATGCTGCCTGTTTCTTCGGTGTTCGCCCAGACGCCTGAAAAGCCTAAAGTCGCGCTAGTGATGAAGTCCCTGGCCAACGAATTCTTCCTGACCATGGAAGACGGCGCCAAGGCCTATCAGAAAGACCACTCCGGCGAGTTCGAGCTCATCTCCAACGGCATCAAGGATGAAACCGACACCGCCAACCAGATTCGCATCGTCGAGCAAATGATCGTGTCCAAGGTCGATGCGCTGGTGATCGCACCGGCTGATTCCAAGGCCATGGTGCCCGTGATCAAGAAAGCCGTCGACGCTGGCATCACCGTGATCAACATCGACAATCAGCTCGACCCGGCCGTGGTCAAGAGCAAGAACATCAGCGTGCCGTTCGTAGGCCCGGACAACCGCAAGGGCGCGCGCCTGGTGGGTGAGTACCTGGCCCAGAAGCTCAAGGCCGGTGATGAAGTCGGCATCATCGAAGGGGTGTCCACCACCACCAATGCCCAGGCCCGCACCGCAGGCTTCAAGGATGCGATGGAGGCTGCGCAGATCAAGGTCGTGTCCGTGCAATCGGGCGACTGGGAAATCAACAAGGGCAACCAGGTTGCCGCCTCCATGCTCAGCGAATACCCGAACATCAAGGCCCTGCTGGCCGGCAACGACAGCATGGCGGTTGGCGTGGTGTCGGCCGTGCGCGCCGCGGGCAAGGCCGGCCAGGTCCAGGTGGTCGGCTACGACAACATCAATGCCATCAAGCCGATGCTCAAGGATGGCCGCGTCCTGGCCACCGCCGATCAATTTGCTGCCAAACAGGCGGTATTCGGCATCGAGACCGCGTTGAAGATCATCCAGGGCGAGAAGGTCGACAGCGGCACCAACGGCGTGATCGAAACTCCGGTAGAGCTGGTTACCCAGTAATTTTCCGCCGGCACAATGACGCTCGCCCGTTCCGGCGAGCGCCTGGAGAGTTTTATGTCCGTTAGCGCCCCGCACGCTGTCCTCTCGGTCAGTGGCATTGGCAAGACTTACGCCCAGCCGGTCCTGGCCGGCATCGACCTCACGCTCATGCGCGGCGAGGTGCTGGCCCTGACCGGCGAGAACGGCGCTGGCAAAAGCACGCTGTCGAAGATCATCGGCGGGCTGGTCACACCGACCACCGGGCAGATGCAGTTTCAGGGTCAGGATTACCGCCCGGGCAGCCGCACCCAGGCCGAAGACCTGGGCATCCGCATGGTGATGCAGGAGCTCAATCTGTTGCCGACCCTGTCGGTGGCGGAAAACCTGTTTCTGCACAAGCTGCCCAGCACCGCTGGCTGGATCAACCGCAAGCAACTGCGCCAGGCGGCGCTCGAGGCCATGGCTCAGGTCGGGCTCGACGCCATCGACCCGGACACGCTGGTGAGTGAGTTGGGCATCGGCCACCAGCAGATGGTCGAGATCGCGCGCAACCTGATCGGCGATTGCCATGTGCTGATCCTCGATGAGCCGACCGCGATGCTGACCGCCCGTGAAGTCGAAATGCTCTTCGAACAGATCACGCGCCTGCAGGCCCGTGGCGTGTCGATCATCTATATTTCCCACCGCCTCGAAGAACTGGCTCGGGTGGCCCAGCGCATTGCGGTACTGCGGGACGGCAACCTGGTGTGTGTCGAGCCGATGGCCAACTACAACAGTGAGCAACTGGTCACGCTGATGGTCGGGCGCGAGCTGGGCGAACACCTCGACATGGGGCCTCGGGACATCGGCGCGGCGGCGTTGACGGTCAAGGGGCTGACCCGCGCCGACAAGGTGCGTGACGTGTCCTTCGAAGTGCGGGCCGGCGAGATCTTCGGCATTTCCGGATTGATCGGGGCAGGGCGCACCGAGTTGCTGCGGTTGATCTTTGGTGCCGACACCGCGGACAGCGGCACGGTGGCCCTGGGTTCACCGGCGCAGGTGGTGAATATCCGTTCTCCGGTGGACGCGGTCGGGCATGGCATCGCCCTGATCACCGAAGACCGCAAGGGCGAGGGCCTGCTGCTGACGCAATCGATCGGCGCGAACATTGCGCTGGGGAACATGCCGGGTATTTCCAGCGGTGGATTGGTCAATCCGGGCGATGAGGCGGCGTTGGCCCAGCGTCAGATCGATGCCATGCGCATCCGCAGTTCCGGGCCGGCGCAGTTGGTGTCCGAGTTGTCCGGGGGCAACCAGCAGAAAGTGGTGATCGGTCGCTGGCTGGAGCGCGATTGCTCGGTGCTGCTGTTCGACGAGCCGACCCGGGGCATCGATGTCGGCGCCAAGTTCGACATCTACGCGCTGCTCGGCGAGCTGACTCGCCAGGGCAAGGCGTTGGTGGTGGTGTCCAGTGACCTGCGCGAATTGATGTTGATCTGCGACCGCATCGGCGTGCTCTCTGCGGGGCGCCTGATCGACACCTTCGAGCGGGACAGCTGGACCCAGGATGATTTGCTTGCCGCCGCGTTCGCCGGCTACCAGAAACGTGATGCGCAGCTCTTCGAAGCAGCGCCAAAGGATCTTCAATGAAAAGCGCATCTTCGGCCGGCCAGCGCAGCGGCAATTTCTATGGGCTGGGCACTTACCTGGGGCTGGCCGGTGCCTTGCTGGCCATGGTCGTGCTGTTCTCGCTCCTGAGCAGCCATTTCCTCTCCTACAGCACCTTCAGCACCCTGGCCAACCAGATTCCGGACTTGATGGTACTCGCGGTCGGCATGACCTTCGTGCTGATCATCGGCGGCATCGATCTGTCGGTGGGTTCGGTGCTGGCGCTCGCCGCCTCGACGGTCAGCGTGGCGATTCTCGGCTGGGGCTGGAGCGTGCTGCCTGCGGCATTGCTCGGCATGGCGGCTGCCGCGCTGGCGGGGACCGTCACCGGTTCGATCACCGTGGCCTGGCGGATTCCGTCGTTCATCGTGTCCCTGGGCGTGCTGGAAATGGCCCGCGGCCTGGCTTACCAGATGACTGGTTCACGCACGGCCTACATCGGTGATGCCTTTGCCTGGCTGTCCAATCCGATCGCCTTCGGGATCTCGCCGTCGTTCATCATTGCCTTGCTGATCATTTTCATCGCCCAGGCCGTGTTGACCCGTACCGTGTTCGGCCGCTACCTGATCGGCATCGGTACCAACGAGGAAGCGGTGCGCCTGGCGGGGATCAACCCCAAACCCTACAAGATCCTGGTGTTCAGCCTGATGGGGCTGCTGGCCGGGATCGCCGCGCTGTTCCAGATTTCGCGCCTGGAAGCGGCAGACCCCAATGCCGGCTCCGGACTGGAGCTGCAAGTGATCGCTGCCGTGGTGATTGGCGGCACCAGCCTGATGGGCGGGCGCGGCTCGGTCATCAGCACCTTTTTCGGTGTGCTGATCATTTCCGTATTGGCGGCCGGCCTGGCGCAGATCGGTGCCACCGAGCCGACCAAGCGCATCATCACTGGCGCGGTGATCGTGGTGGCGGTGGTGCTGGATACTTATCGCAGTCAACGCGCAAACCGGCGGACCTGAGTCATGGCAACGATCAAGGATGTAGCGGCACTGGCGGGGATTTCCTACACCACGGTTTCCCACGTGGTGAACAAGACCCGGCCGGTCAGTGAAGAAGTGCGGGTCAAGGTCGAGGCCGCGATCAAGACCCTCGACTACGTACCCAGTGCCGTGGCCCGGTCACTCAAGGCCAAGACCACGGCCACCATCGGCCTGCTGGTGCCCAACAGCCTCAACCCGTACTTCGCCGAGCTGGCGCGGGGCATCGAGGATTATTGTGAGCGCAATGGCTATTGCGTGATCCTGTGCAATTCCGACGACAACCCGGACAAGCAGCGCAGCTACCTGCGGGTACTGCTGGAGAAACGCATCGACGGGCTGATCGTCGCCTCGGCCGGGGGTGACAGCGGGCTGGCCCAGGGCCTGGCGAACGTGCGCACGCCGATGGTGATCGTCGACCGCGCGCTCGAAGGCGTCGATGCGGACCTGGTGCGCATCGACCACGAGTACGGCGCCTACCTGGCCACCCGGCACCTGCTGGAGTTGGGGCATCGGGATATCGCCACCATCAGCGGCCCGGCGACCACCAGTGTGGCGCAGATGCGTCTGGCCGGATTTTGCCGGGCCCTTGCAGAGGCAGGCCTCAGCGTTGCGCCCGAGCGCATGCTGGAAAGCGATTTCACCAGCACCGGTGGTTACAGCGCCGCCGCGACGCTGCTGGAACATAATCCGCCCAGCGCGATTTTTGCCGCCAACGACATGATCGGTTTTGGCGTGCTGCGTGCCGCCGCCGAGCGCAATATCCGCGTGCCCACGGACCTGTCGGTGATCGGCTTCGACGACATCCAGATGAGCCGTTATGTCTATCCGGCCTTGACCACCGTGGGGCAGTCGATCCTGCAGTTGGGCGAAATGGCGGCGGGGGTGCTGCTGCGCCGGATCGCCACGCCGACCCTTTCGACCGAGCAACGGATCGTCACCCCCAGCATCGTCATGCGCGAATCCACCGCGCCGTTGGCTGGGGTGTTTGAGCAGTACCGATAAACAAAAAGTACCGCTGAATCCAAAGCAGCGCTGAAACCGTCTTGATGAGTAGCAATGTAATGTCAGCAAAAGTAGTGGTAGTCGGCAGCTTGAACATGGACCTGATGACCCGGGCGCCGCGCTTGCCCCGTGGTGGAGAAACACTGATCGGCCAGTCGTTTGCGACCGTCTGTGGCGGCAAGGGCGCGAACCAGGCTGTGGCGGCCGCGCGCCTCGGCGCGCAGGTGTCGATGGTGGGCTGCGTGGGCAGCGATGCCTATGGCCAGGTGTTGCGCCAGGCGTTGCTGGACGAGGGCATCGATTGTCGGGCCGTCAGCGCCGTGCAGGGCACCAGTGGCGTGGCGTTGATCGTGGTCGACGACAACAGCCAGAACGCCATCGTGATCGTCGCCGGGGCCAACGGCGCACTGACGCCGGCGGTGCTCGGCTGTTTCGATGCGGTGCTGCAGGAGGCGGACGTGATCATCTGCCAGCTGGAAATGCCGGACGCCACGGTCGGTCATGCGCTCAAGCGCGCCCGTGAACTGGGCAAGACCGTGATCCTCAACCCCGCGCCGGCCAGCCGACCGTTGCCGGCGGATTGGTATGCGTCCATCGACTACCTGATCCCCAACGAAAGTGAAGCGGCGGCGCTCAGCGGTTTGCCGGTGGACTCGCTGCAATCGGCGCAGACTGCGGCCACTCGCCTGATCGAGATGGGCGCCGGCAAGGTCATCATCACCCTCGGCGCCCAAGGCTCGCTGTTTGCCGATGGCAAAGGCTTTGAGCATTTCCCGGCGCCGAGCGTGAAGGCGCTCGATACCACGGCGGCCGGCGATACCTTCGTGGGTGGCTTTGCCGCAGCGTTGGTGGCCGGCCAGAGCGAAGCCCAGGCGATACGGTTCGGGCAGGTCGCCGCTGCGTTGTCGGTCACCCGGGCTGGCGCGCAACCCTCGATCCCCACCCTGGCCGATGTGCAGGCGTTTAAAACACCATGAAAAAGACTCCTTTGCTCAATGTCGCGCTGTCGCGGCTGATCGCCTCCCTGGGGCATGGCGACACTGTGGTGATCGGCGATGCGGGCCTGCCGGTACCGCCCGGTGTCGAGTTGATCGACCTGGCCCTGACCCAGGGCATTCCGGATTTTGTCAGCACCCTGAAAGTCGTGCTCAGCGAAATGCAGGTCGAAAGCCATGTGCTGGCGCAGGAGATCCTCGACCGGCAGCCGCCGGCACTGGCGGTCCTGGACGCACTGGAAGTCGAGGGTGCGCTGGGGCGGCGCGAATTGCTCAGCCATGAACAGTTCAAGGTTCTCAGTCGTCAGGCGCGAGCGATCGTGCGGACCGGCGAATGTCAGCCTTACTGCAACATCGTGCTGGTTGCCGGGGTGACGTTTTGATCCCGATCAGCGCAAACCAGGCACCACAACCGATCGACCTGATCATCGATACCGATCCCGGTGCCGACGATGTGATTGCCTTGCTGTTTGCCCTGGCATCGCCGCAGGAATTGAACGTGCGCGCATTGACCACGGTCGCCGGCAACGTGCGCCTGGACAAAACCTCGCGCAATGCCCGGCTTGCCCTTGAGTGGGCCGGGTGCGAAGCGGTGCCGGTGTATGCCGGGGCGCCGAAGCCGCTGAAACGCACGCCGATCTATGCCGAGCACGTCCACGGCGAAGAAGGTTTGCCGGGCGTCGCGGTCCATGAGCCGAAGAAGGGTCTGGCCGAGGGCAGCGCGATCGACTTCCTGATCGACACGCTGCTGGCCGCCAGGCCCCAGAGCATCACCATCGCCATGCTGGGGCCACAGACCAACCTTGCCCTGGCGCTGATGCGCGAGCCTGGGATCGTTCGGGGCATCAAGGAAGTGGTGATCATGGGCGGTGCGCACTTCAACGGCGGTAACATTACGCCGGTGGCGGAATTCAACCTGTTCGCCGATCCGCACGCTGCCGAGGTGGTGCTCAAGAGTGGCGTGAATCTGGTCTATCTGCCGCTGGACGTGACCCACAAGATCCTCACCAATGACGCGCGCCTGGAGCGGATTGCGGCGTTGAACAACAAGGCCGGCAAGCTGGTGGGCGACATCCTGAATGAATGCATCGGCGGTGACATGGCGCGCTATGGCATTCCCGGTGGTCCGGTGCATGACGCCACCGTCATCGCCTACCTGCTCAAGCCGGCGCTGTTCAGTGGCCGCTCGGTCAATGTGGTGGTCGACAGTCGCGAGGGTCCGACGTTTGGCCAGACCATCGTCGACTGGTATGACAGCCTCAAGGCGCCGAAGAACGCTTTCTGGGTTGAAAGCGGTGACGCCCAGGGATTCTTCGATCTGTTGACCGAGCGCCTGGCGCGTCTGAAGTAGCGCTCGAACCCTGGGGGCTCACCCTCGCTGCGTTTGCCCGGCACCATGATTGTTCGAGTGTTTTTCGAAAATCTGGTCGATGAAAGACCGAGCCGCTTCGGTGCCCAGGTCCTTGACCAGCAGGTCAATGCCGATGATGGCCAGCTCTTCCGGGCTGCCGGGGCTGTAAGAAATATGGCCGTCCGGCCATTTGATCTTGATGTCGGCGTCGATGCTCACGGTGGTCATGGTAGGGCTCGAGAGTCAGGGAAAATTGTGAGTGTCGAGTTAATCACTTTATGGCGCTTTTGGCACTGCGACTTAGGCATGAGCGCAGGGCTATGCGACACTTGGTCTTTGACAATTATTCAAGGACCGCGCTGTGCAGATCGATTTGAACACTCCCGGCGGCTTGACCCTTGAAACAGTGCGTCAGTTGCTGGCTGCAGCCAGCGACGATGAGCACACGCAATTGCGCGTGACCAAGGGCGGCATCGCCTATATTTCATCGGGGGTCGTGGGTGGCACCGATATCGACGGCTTGCTGTTTCGCCTGGAGACCTGGGCCAAGGGGTCAGGTTATGTCGGGCGGGTGGCGGCCAGTGATGAAGTCTGGGTCATGCAGATCTACAATGCGTTGAAGCAGAACTGGCCAAAACCGGCTTTTGACTACATCGACGTCTACTGAGAGCCGTTCATATCCCGTCACGATTGAAAGGTGAAGGGCAGGGCGCTGCTCAGGCAAACTTGTCGTTTGTCCGTGTTTAAGGACGGGATGCCTGGGCTCGCCCGTGAAACCAAACGCCGCATTGGCGGTCGCAAGAATTCAGCTAAATCATTGAAATAAGGAGGCGTCATGCCTTGGAAGCTCGCGTCATTGGGTACTGTGCTGGCTGCTGCCATGCTGGTCGGTTGCAGCACGGCCACCACCGAGCCGACTGACCCAGCCACTACCACGGAGTCAGGTCATAGCCGTTGCGAGGCCAAAGCGGCCGAATTCACCATCGGCAAACAGGCGTCGCCTGAGCTGCTGGAGCAGGCACGCACCCGTGCCGGCGCGCAGAACGCACGGTTCCTGCAGCCTAACGACATGATCACGCTGGAATACCGCTCCGACCGCCTGAACCTCAACACCGATGCCAATCGGGTCGTCACCCGCGTCAACTGCGGCTGATCGATCAGGCTTATGTGTCGCCCATAAAAAACCCCGTCACATGGACGGGGTTTTTTTAGTGCGCCTGGAAATTACTCTGGGCGAACTTGAGCAGCTTGCATACCCTTTTGGCCTTTCTCAGCCACGAAGGAAACAGTCTGGCCTTCTTTCAGGCTTTTGAAACCGTCGCTTTCGATAGCTTTGAAGTGTACGAACAGGTCGTCACCGCCACCTTGAGGAGTGATGAAGCCGAAGCCTTTTTCATCGTTGAACCATTTAACGGTGCCGGTTTGGCGATTAGACATGGTGTATCTCCAAGAAACATATATTTTCAGTAGTACTGTGCTGCTCAGGCCAACTGGGCACACCCGAGTATCATAGTCGAAATGTTCGCTTTGGGAGCCCCCCACAGCGGTTGTTTGCCCTACAGTCGCACATTCTTTGTTCGCTTGTGGGGCTGAAAGCCCCGGTTTATAAGGCTTTCAGCCGAAAGTGAAGGCAATAAAAAAAGCTGTAAAACCTGAATAAATTGTAGGAAAGGGGCTGATTGGGCGGCTTTTTACCGGCAAATCAAGGTTCGAAAGCGCTGGGAAGGGGTCATTTCGCCTCTTTGCTGGTGGCCTTGCATTTAGCAATTTTGTCCAGGGCCGCTTTCTTCAGATCATCACTTGCGGTGTTGTTCATCAAAGCCTGAATATCGCTGGCCGGGTACGACTTGATAGCGTCGGCGCCACAGGCGCAGTGGGATTTCGCGGCCGGCGTGCCAATCTTCTCCGCGGCCGCAGGCACGCACTGCGCCATGTACTTCTGCCGCTCGCCCTTGGGCCAGTCCGCATGGGCGGCCAGCGGCAGCAGGAGAACGACTGGGGCGATGACTGCGAACAAACGATTCAGACGCATGCTGGGATGCTCCTTGTGGGTCAATGTCTTGTTATCTGAGGGGTAAAGCGCGGTTCAAGTTCAGCACTCTGGCATAAAACAACGGATTTGCCCCGCCAGAAAACCTCTTCACCGCCACGACCGTTCATCTGTGCTAGCATGCCTGGCTCGGGCGTTCGCAGGCGCCGGTCGACCTTCAGTCCCGGCCGCGGCAGATGCCCGAATAACCCTGATTTGAATCCCAGTCACTCTGGTTCGATTTCCCGGTTGGCCGCAAGGCTCCTGCCGCTGTAAGGCAGGCGTTCGTCATTGAATGGCCTGGATCGGATCTTGTACTGGCTCATCCCAACCCACGTGACCTTTGGTAGGGGTCACCACTAGGAGAGGAGGCGCCATGCCAACTATTACTCTTCCCGACGGCAGTCAACGTTCATTCGATCACCCGGTTTCCGTAGCCGAGGTCGCCGCATCAATCGGTGCCGGCCTGGCCAAGGCCACCGTAGCGGGCAAGGTCGACGGCAAGCTGGTCGACGCCAGCGACACCATCAGCAGCGACGCCACGCTGCAAATCATCACGCCAAAGGATGAAGAGGGGCTGGAGATCATTCGCCACTCTTGCGCCCACCTGGTCGGTCACGCGGTGAAGCAACTGTACCCGACGGCCAAGATGGTCATCGGTCCGGTCATTGACGAAGGCTTCTATTACGACATCGCCTTCGAGCGTCCATTCACCCCGGACGACCTGGCCGCCATCGAACAGCGCATGCAGCAGCTGATCGAAAAAGATTACGACGTGATCAAGAAAGTCACTCCGCGCGCCGAAGTGATCGAAGTGTTCAAGGCCCGCGGCGAAGACTACAAGCTGCGCCTGGTCGAGGACATGCCGAACGAGCAGGCCATGGGCCTGTACTATCACGAAGAATACGTCGACATGTGCCGCGGTCCGCACGTGCCGAACACCCGCTTCCTGAAATCCTTCAAGCTGACCAAATTGTCCGGCGCCTACTGGCGTGGCGATGCCAAGAACGAGCAATTGCAGCGCGTCTACGGCACCGCATGGGCTGACAAGAAGCAGCTGGCGGCCTACATCCAGCGCATCGAAGAAGCCGAGAAGCGCGACCACCGCAAGATCGGCAAGCGTCTGGGCCTGTTCCACACCCAGGAAGAGTCGCCGGGCATGGTGTTCTGGCACCCGAACGGCTGGACCCTGTACCAGGTGCTCGAGCAGTACATGCGCAAGGTGCAGCGCGACAACGGTTACCTGGAGATCAAGACTCCACAGGTCGTTGACCGCAGCCTGTGGGAGAAATCCGGGCACTGGGCCAACTACGCCGACAACATGTTCACGACCCAGTCGGAAAACCGCGACTACGCGATCAAGCCAATGAACTGCCCTTGCCACGTGCAGGTGTTCAACCAGGGCCTGAAAAGCTACCGCGAGTTGCCGATGCGCCTGGCCGAATTCGGTGCCTGCCACCGTAACGAGCCATCGGGTGCGCTGCACGGCATCATGCGCGTACGTGCGTTCACTCAGGACGACGCCCACATCTTCTGCACCGAAGAGCAGATGCAGGCCGAATCCGCGGCATTCATCAAGCTGACCATGGACGTCTACGCCGATTTCGGCTTTAAAGACGTCGAGATGAAGCTGTCCACTCGTCCGGAAAAACGCGTCGGTTCCGACGAGTTGTGGGATCGCGCTGAAGCTGCACTGGCTGCAGCCCTTGATAGTGCTGGCTTGCCGTACGATCTGCAGCCGGGTGAAGGTGCGTTCTACGGTCCGAAGATCGAGTTCTCGCTAAAAGATTGCCTTGGCCGTGTCTGGCAATGTGGTACCCTGCAGCTCGATTTTAACCTGCCTGTCCGTCTGGGTGCCGAATTCGTCTCCGAAGACAACAGCCGCAAGCATCCGGTGATGTTGCATCGGGCGATCCTGGGCTCCTTCGAACGTTTCGTCGGAATCCTGATCGAGCACTACGAGGGTGCATTCCCTGCGTGGCTGGCTCCGACCCAGGCAGTGATCATGAATATCACTGACAAGCAGGCAGATTTTGCCGCCGAAGTGGAAAAAACTCTCAACGAAAGCGGGTTTCGTGCCAAGTCTGACTTGAGAAATGAAAAAATCGGCTTTAAAATCCGCGAGCATACTTTGCTCAAGGTTCCTTATCTCTTGGTTATCGGAGATCGGGAAGTCGAGATGCAGACTGTCGCTGTGCGTACTCGTGAAGGTGCTGACCTGGGCTCGATGCCCGTCGCCCAGTTCGCTGAGTTCCTCGCGCAAGCGGTTTCCCGGCGTGGTCGCCAAGATTCGGAGTAATTATTATTAAGCGTGAAATGAGACAAGATAAACGAACTGCACCGAAAGCCCCGATCAACGAGAATATCTCGGCACGCGAGGTTCGGTTAATTGGGGCTGAAGGTGAACAGCTCGGGATTGTGTCAATTGAAGACGCGCTTCTTAAGGCTGAAGAGGCCAAACTGGATCTGGTGGAGATTTCCGCCGATGCAGTACCACCTGTTTGCAAACTGATGGACTACGGCAAATCGATCTTCGAGAAGAAGAAGCAGATTGCTGCGGCCAAGAAAAACCAGAAGCAGATCCAGGTTAAAGAAATCAAGTTTCGTCCAGGGACGGAGGAAGGGGATTACCAGGTAAAACTGCGCAACCTGGTACGTTTCCTGAGTGACGGGGACAGGGCCAAGGTATCCTTGCGATTCCGCGGCCGTGAGATGGCCCACCAGGAGCTGGGGATGGAACTCCTCAAGCGAGTTGAAGGTGACTTGCTCGAGTACGGTTCGGTCGAACAGCATCCTAAGATGGAAGGACGCCAGCTGATCATGGTCATCGCCCCGAAAAAGAAGAAGTAATCAACAGGGCACGGCAGGCCTTCTGATTATGTTTATCAACTGAATGCGGAGTATCCGAACATGCCAAAAATGAAGACCAAAAGTGGTGCTGCTAAGCGGTTTCTGAAAACTGCTAACGGTATCAAGCACAAGCACGCTTTCAAGAGCCACATCCTGACCAAAATGTCGACCAAGCGTAAGCGTCAACTGCGCGGTAGCAGCTTGCTGCATCCGTCTGACGTGGCAAAAGTCGAGCGCATGCTGCGCCTTCGTTAATTTTAGTCAAGAATAGAGGAAGTAACTCATGGCTCGTGTAAAGCGTGGCGTCATTGCCCGTAAGCGTCACAAAAAAATTCTGAAACTTGCTAAAGGCTACTACGGCGCACGCTCCCGCGTATTCCGTGTTGCCAAGCAAGCGGTAATCAAGGCAGGCCAATACGCCTACCGTGACCGTCGTCAGAAAAAACGTCAGTTCCGCGCTCTGTGGATCGCTCGTATCAACGCTGGTGCTCGTATCAACGGTCTGTCCTACAGCCGTTTCATCGCCGGCCTGAAAAAAGCGTCCATCGAGATCGACCGTAAGGTTCTGGCTGATCTGGCAGTGAACGAAAAAGCGGCGTTTGCTGCGATTGTCGAGAAAGCTAAAGCCACCTTGGCTTAAGTACCCCCGACAGTCACCCGGCCTCACCTCCGTGGGGCCAGGTGTTAAACGTCATAAATAGGGGAAGAGCCTTCAAGCTCTTCCCCTATTTTGTATCTGGAGTCTGTACATGGAAAACCTGGATGCGCTCGTCTCTCAAGCACTAGAGGCTGTGCAAAGCGCTGAAGATATCAATGCCCTGGAGCAAATCCGGGTTCACTACCTTGGCAAGAAGGGCGAGTTGACTCAGGTGATGAAGACCCTGGGGAATTTGCCGGCAGAAGAGCGTCCGCAAGTCGGCGCCCTGATCAACGTTGCCAAGGAGCGTGTCACAGAGGTTCTCAATGCCCGCAAGGCACTGTTTGAAGAGGCCGACCTGGCCGCCAAACTGTCTGCCGAGTCCATTGACGTGACCCTGCCTGGCCGCGGCCAGACCTCGGGTGGCCTGCATCCGGTTACGCGCACTCTGGAACGTATCGAACAGTTCTTCACCCATATCGGCTACGGCATTGCCGAAGGCCCTGAGGTCGAAGACGACTACCACAACTTCGAAGCACTCAACATCCCAGGCCATCACCCGGCCCGGTCGATGCATGACACCTTCTATTTCAACGCCAACATGTTGCTGCGCACCCATACCTCGCCGGTACAGGTCCGCACCATGGAGTCGAAACAGCCGCCGATCCGCATCGTCTGCCCAGGCCGTGTGTACCGTAGCGACTCGGATATCACCCACTCGCCGATGTTCCACCAGGTCGAAGGCCTGCTGGTCGATCGCGACATCAATTTCGCCGATCTCAAAGGCACCATCGAAGAATTCCTGCGGGTGTTCTTCGAAAAAGAACTGGCCGTGCGTTTCCGTCCTTCCTACTTCCCGTTCACCGAGCCATCGGCCGAAGTCGACATGGAATGCGTGATGTGCAGCGGTAAAGGCTGCCGCGTCTGCAAGCAGACCGGCTGGCTGGAAGTGATGGGCTGCGGCATGGTTCACCCGAACGTGCTGCGCATGTCCGGGATCGACCCGGAAGAGTTTTCGGGCTTCGCCTTCGGCATGGGCGTCGAGCGCCTGGCCATGCTGCGTTACGGCGTGAACGACTTGCGTCTGTTCTTCGACAACGACTTGCGGTTCCTCGCGCAATTTCGCTAGTCGTAACGAATTCTTAGGAGAGCAGGATGAAATTCAGTGAACAATGGCTGCGTGGCTGGGTAAGCCCGCAGGTAAGTCGCGACGAGCTGGTTGCCCGTCTGTCGATGGCCGGTCTTGAGGTCGATAGCGTTACGCAGGCCGCCGGTGAATTCAGTGGCGTCATCGTGGGCGAGGTGCTGAGCACCGAACAGCACCCGGACGCCGACAAGTTGCGCGTGTGCCAGGTCAGCAACGGCTCGGAAACTTTCCAGGTGGTGTGCGGCGCGCCAAACGTGCGCCCGGGCCTGAAGATCCCGTTCGCCACCATCGGTGCCGAATTGCCGGGCGACTTCAAGATCAAGAAAGCCAAGCTGCGGGGCGTCGAGTCCAACGGCATGCTGTGCTCGCAAGCCGAGCTGCAAGTGGGCGAAGGCAACGACGGCCTGATGGAATTGCCGGCCGATGCGCCGGTTGGTCAGGACATTCGTGAATACCTGAAACTGGACGATGCCAGCATCGAGGTCGACCTGACCCCGAACCGTGGCGACTGCCTGTCCCTGGCCGGTCTGGCCCGCGAAGTCGGTGCGCTGTATGCCGCTGAAGTCACCCGTCCGGTGGTACCTGCCGTGCCTGCCGTGCACGACGAAGTGCGTTCGATCGAAGTCCTGGCGCCGGCTGCCTGCCCGCGTTACCTGGGCCGAGTGATTCGCAACGTCGACCTGACCAAGCCAACGCCGCTGTGGATGGTTGAACGCCTGCGTCGTGGCGACGTGCGCAGCATCGACGCTGCCGTCGACATCACCAACTATGTGATGCTGGAGCTGGGTCAACCGCTGCACGCCTTCGACCTTGCCGAAATCAATGGCGGCATCCGCGTGCGCATGGCGGAAGAAGGCGAGAAGCTGGTACTGCTCGACGGTCAGGAAGTCAGCCTGCGTAGCGATACGCTGGTGATCGCCGACCACACCCGCGCCCTGGCCATCGCCGGCGTCATGGGTGGCGAGCACAGCGGTGTGAACACCGCGACCACCCGCGACATCTTCCTCGAAAGCGCGTTCTTCGATCAGATCGCCGTCGCTGGCAAGGCCCGTTCCTATGGCCTGCACACCGATGCCTCGCACCGCTACGAGCGTGGCGTGGACTGGCAACTGGCCCGTGAAGCCATGGAGCGCGCCACTGGCCTGCTGCTGGAAATCACCGGTGGCGAAGCCGGCCCGATCATCGAGACCGTCAGCGAACAGCACCTGCCGAAGATTGCCCCGGTCACCCTGCGTGCCCAGCGCATCACCCAGATGCTGGGCATGGAAATGGATTCGGCCGAAGTCGAGCGCCTGCTCAACGGCTTGGGCCTGACCGTTTCTACCGACGGGGCAGGGCAGTGGCGCGTAGAAGTGCCAAGCCATCGCTTCGACATCAGCCTGGAAGTCGACCTGATCGAAGAGCTGGCCCGCCTGTACGGCTACAACCGCCTGCCGGTTCGTTACCCGCAAGCGCGCCTGGCGCCGCAAGCCAAGGCTGAAGCCCGTAGCGACCTGCCTGAACTGCGTCGCCTGCTGGTCGCCCGTGGTTACCAGGAAGCGATCACCTACAGCTTCATCGATCCAAAACAGTTCGAGCTGTTCAATCCAGGTGTCGAGCCGTTGCTGCTGGCCAACCCGATCTCGAACGACATGGCCGCCATGCGCTCGTCCCTGTGGCCAGGCCTGGTCAAGGCGCTTCAGCACAACCTGAACCGTCAGCAGGATCGCGTTCGCCTGTTCGAAAGCGGCCTGCGTTTCGTCGGCCAATTGGAAGGCCTGAAGCAAGAGCCGATGCTGGCCGGTGTCGTCTGCGGCAGCCGCCTGCCGGAAGGCTGGGCACAGGGTCGCGATACCGTCGACTTCTTCGACGTCAAGGCTGACGTGGAAGCGGTGCTGGGCTTTGCCGGTGCGCTGGATGCCTTCACTTTCGTGCCGGGCAAACACCCTGCGTTGCACCCGGGTCAAACCGCGCGCATCGAGCGAGAAGGTCGTCTGGTCGGTTTCGTCGGCGCCATCCACCCGGAACTGTCGAAAACCCTGGGTCTGGACCGTCCAGTCTTCGTTTTCGAGCTGGTCCTGGCGGAAGTGGCCTCGGGTAAAATGCCTAAATTCCACGAGTTGTCGCGCTTTCCTGAAGTGCGTCGTGACCTTGCATTGATTGCTCACAAAGATGTTGCGGCCGCGGCAGTACTGGACGTAATCCGTGAAAATGCAGGCGAATGGCTGACAGACCTCAGGCTATTTGACGTGTATCAGGGTAAAGGCATTGATCCTGATAGAAAAAGCCTTGCAGTTGGCTTGACCTGGCAGCATCCATCGCGCACTCTTAATGACGATGAGGTGAATTCCACGACGCAAAATATCCTCACCTCGCTCGAACAAAGGTTGGACGCCACGTTAAGGAAGTGACGTATGGGGGCTTTGACGAAAGCTGAGATGGCGGAACGTCTGTATGAAGAGCTGGGCCTGAACAAGCGGGAAGCCAAGGAATTGGTCGAACTGTTTTTCGAGGAAATCAGGCACGCTCTCGAAGACAACGAGCAGGTCAAATTGTCCGGTTTCGGCAATTTCGACCTTCGGGACAAACGCCAGCGGCCTGGCCGCAACCCGAAAACGGGGGAAGAAATCCCGATCACGGCTCGCCGTGTGGTCACCTTTCGTCCAGGGCAGAAGTTGAAGGCCCGAGTTGAGGCTTATGCTGGAACCAAGTCATAACGACGAGCTTCCCGTCATCCCAGGCAAACGCTACTTCACCATTGGTGAAGTCAGCGAGCTGTGTGCGGTAAAACCACACGTGCTGCGCTACTGGGAGCAGGAGTTTCCTCAACTCAACCCCGTCAAACGCCGCGGAAACCGCCGGTATTATCAGCGCCAGGACGTGCTGATGATCCGGCAGATCCGCGCGCTGCTGTACGATCAGGGTTTCACCATCGGCGGCGCACGCCTGCGCCTGTCCGGCGATGAAGCCAAAGACGACACCACCCAGTACAAACAAATGATCCGGCAGATGATTGCCGAGCTCGAAGATGTCCTGGTTGTCCTCAAGAAATAAATTTCTGCTTTTAAATACTTCCAGTTTTCAAAAGCTTGCGATATATTCTTGAGCGTTCCTCGAGGTGAGGAACAGGATACACGCCTAGTCGGGGCGTAGCGCAGTCCGGTAGCGCACTAGCATGGGGTGCTAGGGGTCGAGTGTTCGAATCACTCCGTCCCGACCATATTTTTCAATGACTTAGCCCAACTTTCGCGAGTTGGGCTTTTTCATGTGCGTGACTTTTGCGTGACTTCTCGATTTTTCACGCCTGCTTCCTCTTCAAGATTGTCAGGACCGGTCCACGCGAATCGGTTGCTGATACCATGTTCGCAGCTTCAATCAGGTGCCCGAGCTCTGCGCCCGAGTAGTGACTGGTGATGCTGCCGTTCTTGTGGCCCAGAAGCGCCTTCCGGTCTTCCTCGGTGACGCCTGCTGCGCGTAGCCGACGGCCAAACGTGTGTTTGAGGTCGTGGATCCTTATGGATGCATAACCTGGGTGAGCGAGGCGAAGATTTTCCTCCTGCCAGAGTTTCGCCGCTCTCACCCGCGCCTTCTTCCAGGCCGAGTCGTTCATCCGGTGCATCGCGGTACCGTTGTAGGGAAAAACCCATTCCTTGCTCAGACCGCGCTGCTGCTCGATGATCGACTTGGCCACGTTGTTGAGCACGACCAGGCGCTCATCACCGTTTTTCACGCCGGACCGTTCGTGTCTGCCGCCAAAATCAGCAGGGATCAGAAATACACTCGTGCCGAGTTCCGGTACCGAGATTTCCCAATCCCATCGCAGCTTGCAGACCTCCTGCTCCCGGGTGCCGGTGTTCACCTTGAACAGCGCCATCGTTTGCAGGTGAGCCGGCAATTCCGCAAATAGAATCGACTGCTCTTGCCAGGACATCGGGTAGGGCTTGCGGCTCGACTTCTTCTCTTCCAATTTCGTGAGCATTGGCACGCTATCCAGCCACGGCCTGCGCTCATCGTCTCGCCACTTCCTGGCACACAACGATAAAACCCGAACCACACGCTCGATCGAGATATTCACCGTTCTGTTGCTTACACCCTTCTTTACCTTGCCGTCCTCGAGCTTCTTGGTCGCCAACCTGTCCTTGATGAAGGGCACCAGGGCTTCGTCATCAATGTGGGTGAGCGGTATATCGCCAATGAACGGGTCCAGCTGAGAAAGGTGGTGTGCCGATAACTTGATTGAAGGCTGGTCCTTGAATTCCAGCAGGAAGCGAGTCGCCGCCTCCCGCCAGATCCTCACCTTCTTTACGCCATACACCTTCTGCTGGCGGATCTGCTCCAGCCTGAAAATCAGGTAGCGTTCCGCTTCTTCCCTGTCACCAGTTCCAGTGCTTTCGTAAAGTCGTTCTCCGTTGATTTTCTTGTCGATATGCCAGATGCCTTTCCTCTCGGAGAGGCCTGTGATCGATTTTCGCGCCATGATTTATCTCCTTTCAGGCGCTCGCTGCGGGGCAATTGTTGCTCCGGGGCGCGTTTTTTATCAATTGCTTTGGCCTCGACATACGCCGTTGCCCAGTCATCCAGTTCCTGACGGTCGAAGCCGACACCCCGTTCGCCGATGGGGAACTCGCTGACATATGGGCGAACGGTTTTGTCGAATTCGGCGCGACACATGCCCAGGTATATAGGCGCAGCACCGGCACGAATGAAACGGGGAAGGATGCTTTCGCGCCGGGGCCGGGAGGGCGCCTGCGCCAGTTCTGCAGACATAGATGCTCCATGCCGCGCGTGGCGGTAGAAGGTGGTGGATTAGACGGCCATCTCGGCCTGGGTTTCTCGTTGCCAGATGGGCGAACTGTTGTGCGCTTCGATGCGATCCGCAATGACGTTTGCGCGCTGGCCGGCGGTAGGCGGGGCGTACATTCCGAAACGGCTGATGCTGCCGCCGTTGACTGCTGCGTTTGTGGAGTCAGCCGAGGCGAATGGCAGGTGCTGGAAGATCGCTGGGTCGAGCATACGCAGACCGTGGAGGCGGCAAGCGGGCCGACCTTGGTCGTCGCAGATGGCGTCCATAGCTGAGCCGATCCGCTTCCACCATGCTGACGTTCCTGGGCTAGCCCACTGGCCGGAACTGCCAATTGCCACCGTTGGCCAGTGAGCAGCCAGGCGAGCAAGACGCTCGAGGGATTCATGCAGATGCCAAACCGGTACGCCGCGCAACTCCGCCGGCCATGCCAACAGCAGTGCGTCGTTCGCGGCTTCGTCCCCATCGATGACATCGGGGATCAGCGCCCAATCGAAACCCGGGTGCCTATGCCATTGCTCAACCCAACGGGTGTATCCGTCGACGTCAAGTTTGCCGCCTTTCTTCCAGACCGAAAACGCACCGTTGTCGAAGACGAACGACTGGCAAACGTCGGCGACAACGCCCATGTCGTCTTGGCGCGGGAACGGCACGAGGGCGTGCCGGCCGGCAAGGAACCGGGCGCCGTCTTGCCGCGTGCCGCCAATTGGCGTCCCGTGATAAGCGATCATCCGCTGAGCCTCACTGTTTCGATCTCGATGCCCTGGTGGGTGGCGACGATTGTTTGATCACCGCCCAGCGTTTCAGATAGGCGATCGGCAATCTGTTCGTGCCAGCCTTTCTTGATGATCGCGGTCGCGGCCTTGATGTGTTCGACGTGGATCAACTTCGGCGACCGAACTTCCAGCTTGTAGATGATCATTTCGCCGTCGGCCGGGCAGACGGCTGCGAAGGTGTATCGGTAAATATTCACGCGCAGTCCTCGCCCGCCGTATACCGGCAGGCTGGTAGGTGGATTTGGGAAATCAGATGAGGGGTGTTAGGCAGGCTGAGTGGCTGAACTAAGGTTTATTGGTTCACCTCGCCAGTTGCGCACACGCTTTCTCCCCTGAAGGTAACTGGCGGGGTGAACCCCTATCACCGCGGCCTTTTGTAGCAATACACGTAGGCGAACCAGGCGAGGGCGATCATGGCGTTACCTTCTGGTCGAGTAGGACATCGCTGACGCACTTCTCTGGAGATAGGTTGAGATGGATTAAGATTCAGGAGTGAGCAATTAGCGCCGGATCGCTTCAGGTGCATTCTCGGTGCTAATCCCAGGCGTCTACTGCCCACCACGCGGTGGAAGGACAGGTGCGAAAATGTGGGTGCATTGCACGTACTGTAATGGAACAGGGAAGGTCGGATATGGGGTGATGGAACCAAAGTTTCAGTGCTCCGTCTGCCAAGGAATCGGTAGCTATGAGGATGGCAAGATTCCTGAGCGTCCTTTGCCTCCCCCCGGCGATCGCATCATTACGGATTCGGATACAGTCGGAATACTTTCGAGTAATAAAAAATTTTCAACACTAGTCGGATGGGTTGTTGCAGGTTTTTTGTTCTGGAGGTTGTATCTCGCGGGTGCTTTAGAGAAAGAGTGGTATTTCATCGGTCCTATTGTCGCGGGTTGTTTAGCAACATGGCTGCTTCGTCGCGCAGATTGGCTCTGCACCGTTCTTCGAAGGGTTGTATTGGCCGTAATATTTTGTGGCGTCCTAGCAGTGGCCTATTTCTTTCTTAAGAGCTAACAGACCAAAATAGCTTCTCAGGTATGGCTGGTCCTTGCCGCTATAGCGGCTGACTTTGAAGGGGGAGTGGGGTAGTTAGTACTACCGTGTCGATTAGGCTTTCAGCCTAAATACAGGATTGGATCCATTTGATATCATGTGGCCACTCTCCCAGCTCTGGCTCTTTACCAGGCACGGATTGCTAGGCCAGAGTTGGGTGAGCTCTCAGGCCGTTCATTGGCCAGCGGAGGTAGGTGCGCTTCATGCTGCAACCTTCGGCGTGTAGGTCAGCGTGCCGTCGAGAATCGCCGCCTTGATGGCTTCAAACTCCCAGGCGTAATACTGCGACTCGACGTAGACGCGCATTTCGCCGTAGTCGTGCTGCTTGCGCCTGATAAATGCCTCCGCGGCGTCCTTGGTGAAGTGGCTGTTCACTATCTCCCAGCGCTTGTTCCAGCCGGTGACGGTGTGGTCGTCGAGTTCGGCCAGGAACTCCCACTGGTCATCTTCATCAAGCTCAAGGAAATCGCACTCGACGCTTTCTTGAGTGGCCCGGTTTATCTCAGCCTGCTCGTCTTCGTCGAGGTCCTCCCAATATTCAACCGGGGTGAACCACGATTGATCTTCAAGGCACATGACCAGGCCTTCGGCATAGTCCGGCTCGAAGCCGTAATCGATTCGCTTGGTCTGTACGGTGAAAAGCGCGGCCGCTGTGTGGTGCCATTTGACGCCGGCACCGTTGCAGTCATGGCGAAGGCGTTCTACGAAGTCGGTCCAGGTCGCTGCATCGAGGTCGGCGCCGGTCGCCAAGCTCGGTAGCTGCTCGGCCGGTTTGTTTTCTGTGGGCATGGGGATACCTCATGGGTAGCTATAGTTAACGATTCATGGGGAGGTAATTGCGATGGCTATTTACAGCGTTACTGCAGCTAGACATGACAAAGACGGAAAGTTGATTGCGATCCAGGGGCAAGAAACACATGGCCACGTGGCCAACACTTTGCCCCAGGTCTCCGCAGAGTCGCGTGACTTTTCCGTAGCTGAGGTATTGGGACTAATAGAGGGTGGAGATAATTTTCACCTAGTCTTCCGTATGTCAGGTGCCCCCGTTGGCGCAGGATTGATAATTCCCGATGGCAATGGGTCGCTGACAGAGGAGCAGTGTATTCCTGGCAGGCAGATCGCCGACCTTCCTCCGTTCTGAAGGCGTGCCGGCCACATTGGCCCGTCGGTATTGCCGATCAAGCGGCTTTAAGCAAAGCCTCAATGACACGCTGACCAGCCAGCGGAGGTACCGCGTTGCCGGCCATGTGCATGGTCAAACGATGATTGTCCGGCCGCTTTGTATCCGCCGGAAACGACATAGCGGCCAGTGCTTCGTTGGCAGAGAGCATTCGCATCTCATCGCCGCGCACCAAGGCCCACCGGTCTAGCGTCGTGATGGTGCCGATCGGCCTATCCAGGCTGCGACCGGTCAGGCCCGAGCCGGATCCGTAGTAGGGCATGATGAATCGCTCACCGAAGCGCTCCCGGCCATTCTTCACGCGGAGCAGCGTCGATTCAGCTCGTCCAGGCTTCTCGACCTTGCTCCACTTACCTGCGTCGAAATCAATGAACGATGAGGCTGGGACATGCCGACGCTGGTGAAGCTGAAGGTTCAGCGGTGCTTTACTCCTGGTGCAGACGAGAAACAGGCGCACCCGGTGCTGAGGCACGCCGAGATCGGCGCAATCGACAACATGGGGCGCGATCATGTAGCCGAGCGCAGCCATTGCCTGCGACCACGCGGGGTACAAGGCCCAGGCTGTGAACTCTTCGACGTTCTCGACCAGCACCACTTCCGGCCGGTGGAACTCGGCAGCCGACACAACCGCCCAGGCTGTTGATCGCGATGCGTCGTGCTGAGCGTTCCCAGACTTCTTGCCGCGCGCCTTCGAATGCCCCTGGCAACACGGCGAGGCGAGCATGATGTCGTGGGCAGGAACCTTCGACCAATCCGCCTGGTGCAGGTCCTGGCAGATGTGAATTGCATTCGGGTGGTTAGCGCTGTGCCACTCGACGGCGACAGGCCAGTGATTGGCGGCCCAGATTACGTCGATACCGGCATTGCGGGCACCGGTTGACCATCCGCCGAGACCGGCGAACAAATCGATTGCTGTAGGCATTGAGCGTCCTATGCCGGGTAGTGCCCGGGTGGTGGATAGTGGAGAGAGATCAACTAGAGTTCAGCGAGCAATCAACAGCACTCTAAGAAAGGGGAGATTTATGTCGGAGGTCGATACAACGCAGGCGCTTCGTAGGGCCACCAATCCGTATTGCTGGGGCGGCTTTACGATGCTTGGCGTCGCAGCGGTGGCGCCATTAATAGCGCTGTTCGTACCTTGGGTTCCTGTCGGGGAATCACAGGCGACTTGGTTTCAAAGAAGCGGATCGATTACCACAATCTTTTCACTGCTTGCCGCAACCCTATCGATAGCAGCCTCAAGAAACCTACACAAACCAGGTACTTGGGGAGACCTGTATGCGATTACCGTGTTGGCGGAGTACCAGCCAAACTTAAACCGGATAGAGCAGATGTCATTTGTTTTAACTTTGATCGGAACAATAATTTGGGGTTACGGCGACATTCCCTTCAGACATGGCTGAAACTCAATCGCCGCAGAAGCAGTCGATGTCTTCGGAATAGCCAAACGCATCCATCTGGCCCTTGTAATTTTCCGCGTACCAGGCCAAGTGAGAGTACTTCGGGCGGTCCATGCGAAAGACCTGGTTGAACCTTTCCTCGGCGCCAGACCAGAAAATCACCCGTTCCGGCTCGGCCTGAATTGCCTTGAACAGCTTGTCCTCACCTTTTTTCCAGCAGAGGTCGCAGTTGCCCAGGTCGGAGTCCATGCCGAGGTCAAAGGCCTGCGCCTGCCAGAATGCGGCGACGTCTTCCTTCGTGATGCCTGCGGTATAGGAGGGGCAAACGTTGTCCCAGCGAGTGCCGCCCTTTGCGTTGGCGGCCATCATCCGCTGGTAGCGTCCGGGCTCATCCTTGCGGATGCCGATCACGCAGTCCCACTCCTCGTAACCCAGCGAGCGCATGTGCTTTTCGCCAATCTTGATCTTCAGATACGCGGTGCACATGTTGTTGGAGAAGTTGGGCAGCACCGGTGACAGGTTCTTCTCTGCCTTCCGGTACGCGGCGTAATACTCGAGCATCATGGTGAATGGTTCGCCGTCGCGGCTGGCCGTTTCGAAGTCCACCAGCCTGTACCAGGGCGCATCATCCGGCTGGCCGTACACGCGGCACCACTCCATCCAGACGATGTTCACGTTCCAGCGCTTGGAAATCTGATCGATGAAGATCAGCGTTTCCTCGCGCTCCTTGCCGGTGTTCTGGAAGAACAGGTGCACGTCTTCCGGTAGGGCGCCGCCATGCGCTTCGAGGATTTTGTAGACCATGTGCCCGCTGGTGCGACCACCGCTGATGCCGATCTGGGCCGGACCCGTGATCAAATAGGGATTCATAACTGCTCCAGACAGCCGATTGCCTCGCCGGCTGGCGTGATTCGTTGAAGTGGGGTATTTGTGTTCGGCCCGGCATGGGGCCGGACAGGGAGAAGGTAATGAACTGGGAGTGCGTTTTTTACTGGATCGAGCATCACCCGGGCCTGGCTTCTTGGGTGCAAGCGATAGGCTCGGTAGCAGCAATACTCGTTGCCATTTATCTTGCAAGGGGCGAATCAAGAAGAGCAAAAAAAGACAGAAAGGAGCATGAGAGAGTTGTAATCTCAGGACTCATTTCAATGGCAGACAACGCAGCTCTCGCAGTCGAACGCCTGCACGCAAAAGCTTCTCCGAACTCAAGAAGTGCTGAGGATGTTGCTTACGTTGAAAGCAGTCTTGCATCTTTTATGTCAATCGATTTACTGACGCTTCCCAACGAAAAAATTCTAAATGAGGTTCTCAAGGTGCGATCAACCTTAGAGGTGGCCCTGCAAAAAGAAAGTTTATGCCATGGCTTACTGGATCAGGAATCTGCAAAAAAGGAACATGCTTTTATCAAGGAAGCAAGCAAGCTTATCTATGCTTCGTCGTTCAATTTGCAGGCTCTTCGAGCGCGTGTTTAAAATTAGACTCCAGCTTCAGTATTTGGTCATTACGGCCTGATCAGATAGTCGCGCGTTTGAGCTGCTCGCTGAGCTGGGAGGGCAGCCCACGAAGAGTCAACGTGCCGCCGTCTTTGTCGAATTCGATTTTTGAGCCGAGCAGGTGTTGCTCGAAGCTGATCGACAGCCCCTCGGCGCGACCGGTGAAGCGTCTGAATTTGTTCAGGGTCTTCTTGTCGGCGGGGATTGTGGCCGACAGGCCGTAGTCCTTGTCGCGGATGAAGTCGGCGAACACCTTCGGCTGGTCTTCATTGATCAGCTCTGACAGCTCGTCGATGGTTATTGGCTCGCCCAGCTTGGCCTGGGCCATGGAGTAACTGACCAAGGCGTGAATCTTCTCGCGGGCCGACTCTTCCCCCAGGTCTTCGCTTTCCACGAAGTCGCTGAACGCCTTGAGCAGGGTGCGGGTTTCGCCCGGGCCGTCGACACCTTCCTGACAGCCTATGAAGTCGCGGAAGTAATCGTTTGCTTTGCGCCCATTCTTGCCCTTGATGAACGATATGTACTGCCGTGACGCGGGATTGCTCTTCCACTCGCTAAGGTTGATTCGGGCCGCCAGGTGAATGTGATCCATATCCAGGCGCCGGACGGGTAGCAGCGTGAGCGCGTCGGTCATGACAACCGCTTCTGTATCTTGCACCATGGCAATGATCAGGTAGTCGGTCAGGCCCTGCTGGTAGTGGCAGAACAAGGCGTTGCCACCGACTGAGAGATTCGACTCTTCCATCAGCTTCACCAGGTGCTCAACGGCGTTGTCGCTGAAGGAAACGAATCCTTCGCTGCCGGCCAGGTACTTGCCGAGCCATCCACTGAACGGGTAGGCACCTGATTCGGCGTGAAAGAAACCCCAGGCCTTGCCGGCCTTAGCGTTGTAGCTTTCGTTGAACTGGTGCGTCAGGTCGTCCCGAGCCTGGCTCTCGACCAGCTCTGCGTCGCTGCGATGCAGAATTGCAGGGTTACCGTCGGGCTTCTTGTCGATCTTGTGGATAACGCTGTGAAGAACGGGCATTGCGAGTACCTCGGGTAGGCGCCGCCCTCCGTGACCGGATGCGGCATGGTGGCAATTTGGTTTGGGATGGGGTATTACGGTGTGTCCGGCATGGGGCCGGGTTAAGGAGATAATTGTGAAACCGGAAGTTTTCATCAGGGAGTTTGCTAAAGAAGACGTTCCTGAATATCCGTGCCCTTCTTGCGGAAAATCGAAGTTATCAAAAAAAGCTTTTGTATCTGACTCAAACGCTGCGACTAAAAGGAATGACGGCTCAGAGGACTGGGAGCCAGACTGGGATGAGTACGTTTTCAGTCTTACCTTAGAGTGCAAGGAGTGCCTCGAGACTGTTCTCGTCAGTGGTGACGGTTATGTCGACGAGGAAATCGATGTTGACGAGCATGAAAACTGGTCTAGGCAGTGGGTTGTAAAGTACCGGCCGAAGTATTTCTTCCCGGCTCTGCGCTTCATCGAATACCCTCAAGCTACCCCGCGAGAGGTGAAGCAGAGCGTCGACTCCGCGGCTGCGCTGTTCTACGCCCATCCTGGAGCATCATGCAATTCTCTGCGTATGGCCGCAGAGGAGGTGCTGACTTCACTTGGCGTCGCCGAGGCTCGCGTAGGTGAATTCGTTTCATTGGCGAGCCGTATCAAGAGCCTTCCAGAAGATTCCGCTGAGAGGAATCTCTTGGACGCTATTCGTTGGCAGGGTAATGATGGAAGTCATTCGAAATCGATCATTACTCATGCGGATGCTGAGGACACCTTCAATTTGATGAACCTTCTAATCGAAGAGGTCTACAGCGACCGGAAGCGGAAGATTCAAGAGCTAGCCAAGGCCATTAATGAGCACAAAGGCCCGGTTAGATTGCGTGGTTTTAAAGACTGACTATCGTTCGCGCTGGATTGGGCCGACTACTTCATCCCCCGGATCCTGCTGGATCATCAGCAGGCTCTTCCGGTGAAAAGCCTGCGACACGTTTTGGGATACCTCAATAACGTGTCGTGGGGGCCCAAGCAGGGGCGGGGCCCCGCCAGGGCCCAAGCCGTGCAGGTGGTGAATCATCAGCGTGATGGCCTCGCCTTGTTCCTCAATTCCACTCCAGGCCATCAGCTCAGCCAGGGCCTGGCGGGTGCCAGCCATGCAATGCAGCCGGATTTCTTCCTCTCCGCGAGCCTTTCGCCTCGCAGCCGTCTTTGCTGATCGATCTTTCTGCGCGACAGCCATGGGATACCTCTTCGATGCCGCTGGCCGGCAATGCCAGCCAGGCTTGTCGTTTGCGTTGTTGCACGCGTGCCATCCTGCGCATCAGGCTGATGCCGGGAAGTCGAGTGAGTAATCGGCGATCAGCCGGCGGCATAGCGTTTCGCTAATGCCGAGGTGCTTGCTGGCCTTGTACCGCGTCATGCCGGCCGCTTTGCACTCCACCAGTTGAGCGGCCAGAGCGGCTTTTTCGTCGGCGCTGATGAGTCTTCCGCGCTTGGTCTTCGGCGCCTCGATGCTCCGATAGCCGTAGGCCGGCTTCGGGATTTGATCGACGCCAGGGCTGTCCTTGCCGAGGCCTGTTGGAATCAGCTGTGCCTGACCCCCGGATGCAAAGAAGGCAGCTTTCGCCGCTTCCAGTCCACTTTGCCGCTTTGCGGCTTCATCGATTGCTTGGTCCATGTCAGGCACCTTTCGAGCGACTGTTGATGTTGATGTTGTGGATTTCGGCTAGCTCGCGCAGAACGGCCCGGGTGATGCCCAGGGCTGAGCAGATCTCCGCTTGTGACCGGTTGCCGGCCAAGGCCTTGATCTGGGTGACCATTGAGGCCCTATTCTGGCGGCGCACTTCCATCGTCTTGGCGGTGCTGGTCGAGAACTCGACGCCATGCTCAATGGCGATGCGGTTCAGCGTACGGGTTGAGCGGTGCAGCGCCTTTGATGCGGCGAAGACCCCTGCATCAGCGAACTGATGCAGGGCCTGGGCAATGGCTGGCTCGGTGGCCTTGTGGGCATCCCACCTCATGCTGCCGCCTTGACCAGCCTCACGCCGGCCATGCTGAAGGTTTGGCCCTGATCCGCGACCATCGCATCGAGCGCTTCCCAGTTGACGGTCAGCAAGGAGATAGGCGCCTGCCCATAGGCCACGGCTTTGACCAGGTCGAGCAGGTCGAATACTTCGGCCTGAAGGTTCACCGTCTGGTGCGCTGTCGCGGTCGCCGACTTGGGTGTCGACTGTGCCACCGGTGCGGACTTGATCGGGGCAGGCGTCACAACTGGCGCAGGCTCAGCGACAGGCTCGACAGCCTGCTTCGCCTTGGCATCCTCGATCTTTTGCAATTCCTCCTTGCGGATCTGCTCGCGCTGGGTTTCAGCCTTCTGTTCTTCGGCTTTCTGGTGCTCAGCAATTCGAACCTTGATCAGCGCGACCAGGTCGTCATTCGCCTTCATCACCAGTTGCTGAGCATCGATGAACAGGAAGGCATGGTCGGCGGCAAGGGTGCGCAGGCTTTCGAGGTTCAGGCGAATGCCGTCGGCCATCTGGCTCGCGTCAATCTTCGCCCGGGCCAGCTCGGTATCAACGGCGTCTTGCAGGCTGGCGATGGTGCGCTTGTTCTTCATGGCGCCCGCGAAGTCTGCGGCCACTGCCGGCAGGGTCACATTGCCCAGGGTCTTATTGATCGCTGTGACGTGATCAGTCAGCGCCTGCTCGGCCTTCTGCTTGATGTTGGTCTTCACCAGCAGCTCTTGAGCCTTCACCAACTTGTCGACCTTCAGGCGTGTTTCCCGGGCGTGCTTGCTGATGCGGTCCAGCGAGCAGAAGAGCTCGTCGATGGTCTGGGTTTGTGACAGCGCCTGCTTCTTCGCCGCGGTCACGGCGTCTTCGACATCGCCACACCACTTCACGGCCTTTTTCGCGTCCGCGAAATCCTGGTCGGTGGTCAGCGTGGTTTTCACCGAGTCAATCACAGCCAGAGCCGACTCCTCAAACACCTTCAGGTTGCTGGCGGTAACCATGCCAGTCAGCTCAATGCGCAGCGCTGGCAGCTCGTCCGGGGCCTTGCCGACGACGATAGAAGGGGCGTCCGCCACCTCGTGGCCGGCGAGATCCGCCTCGAACTGTTTCCATCCTTCGATCAATTGAGCCGCGCGACCGGCGACCGGGCGATATTCCATGCTGACGAAGTTTTCGGCGGTACCGTCGGAGCAAACGAAGATCACGCGCTCGGCGCCGCTCACCAGCAGCTGCTGCTCAAGCTGCCAGTAGTAGTGCGGGCCCAGGTCTTCTGTGCGCACCTGGGCAGCCAATGATTCGTTCCAGAGCTTGTGCTCGAACAGCGTCTCGCCGAGCATCGTCGCGCCGTCCATCGAGGCGAGCAGGTTGCCCTCGGTGCCCACGACTGGGTACAGCTCTTCGCCGATCATCACCTCAACCAGCGGTCTGGCCATCGCTTCCGTGGCGTGACCTTTGTCGAAGATGTACTGCTGCGACTGCGTGACTTCCGGCGCAATGCCGGTCTTCTTCAGTGTCAGCAGATCGGTGCGGGTCTGGTACTTCGAGGCGCCCATCATTGCCGGGGCTTCGGAGGCGGTGAAATGCTGGCTGCGCAGGGCATGCCACTCGGCGGAGCCTTGAGCTACGTTGTGAATTTTCATGCTGCGTCTCCATCGAGGGCTTTGAGGTTGTTGATCTTTTCTTTCTGCGCATCGGTCAGCGTGTACTTGCTGCTGATGGTGGCGATCAGGTGCTCGGGGCTGGTGCGGTTTGCATCAATCAGCGGCCGCCACTTGACCAGGTTCTCGGCGAGCAGGTCGTCCGAGTAGGCCGGCAGCGCTTCAGGATCCGGTTCCGACCTTTGCTGATGCGGGGTTACGTCGCGCGCCGGCTCTTCGAAGGACTTGCCTTCCATTTCGTCGGCGGTAGGGGCTGATCCGACTTCGGGGAACGCCTTGCGCAGGGCCTGGGCCTCGGCGCACTTGGCGAGCTGGGCAAAGGCCCGGCGCTTCCACATGGCGTTCGGTGCGATGGTGTCTTTGCCGGAGGTTGCGTAGTTCTCCAGCCAGCGCTCGCTGGCGGTGAACTCGGCGACAAGCCCGTTCGACATCTGGCGCTTTACCGTCACCCGGCACCATTCTGGATAGGTGACTTCAACGCCTGCCAGCTTCGTGGTGATCGATGGCCCGAACTCAGGGTCGCTGATGCCGGCGTATTGCCCGGTGCGCGCCGCCTGAATGCGGTAGAGGCCAATCCCGGGCATGACCACATCGACCATCCCGCGGCCTTTCTGGTAGACCGGAACGATGTGGACCGGCTTCAGCATTGGGTCCAGGTGTGCGGCCTGGCAGTAGGCCAAGACCATTACCACCGAGTTATGCGCGGCGCCCGGGTACAGGCTGCCACTCAAGACCTCGACAAGTGCTGCCTCAGACATGGCCGGCGCGTGGTCGACCTGTTTCATTACTGCGGACATGGGGAATCCTTGCCGCGATGCTCGCAGCGTTCGAAGGTGGTGGTTATTGGGTGATCTGGCCGGAGTAGGCGCTTGCCAGCATCCAGGCAGTGAAGAGCAGAAGGGCGATTGCTGAGCCGCGCCAGGTGTGAAGGCGCTTGGCGCGTTGATAGGAGGTCAAGGCCGAACCCTCACAGCGATCCGTCCACCCTTCATGGTTGCAGCCAGGCGCTGCGGCAGGTTGGCGACCAGTTCTTCGCGCTTGCGACCGATCACCTCATTGAAGGGCAGGCCGAAGCGGAGAATGGCGATGCGCCGCTCGATGCCTTCGAGCTGCTCATCGATGACCGTTTTTACTGGTGCTGTGCTCATGACAACTCCTTGCGCTTGCGGCTGATCTTCAGCAGACGAGCGCTGTAGTGGTGGAATTCTTCGGCGGTGATCTCGCCGGCGGTGAAGAGCCTCACAAGCAGTCCGTCGGCGAGGCTGTCGTCGATGTCTCGGCTGCCGGGGTGCTCCAGGGCTTCAAGCGCTTGGTCGATGGTGATGTGGGGGCTCACAGATCGGCGTCCTCGGCCTGGGCGATCAGTGCATCGTCTGCGAGCGGCTCGAGCAGGACTTCGGCAATCTCGCCCAGCTTGCCCAGCGGGTGGTCGCTGTTGCCGAGCAGCTCTGACGCGGAAGTCTTGTCGACCTGGCCCCGCTCAGCAGCGATAAGCAGCCGTCCGAGCGCCGGGGTATCGACCTCGCTGTCAGCCAACCGGTTGTTCACGTACTCGTCCACCGCCAGAGCTAACTGATCAGCTGTCACGCCCTGCGGCGCACGCATGCGGCGCTGGAATGAGACGTTGCTGGAGCGCAGCAACTCTTCGGCAGCGTTGTACAGCCATTCAGCCCGGGCGGCATCCTCCGGGCTGTCGCTCACTGGAGGCGGCCGGTGGCGACCTTGCTTCAACTGAGAAATCTGCGTTGCGTTCATGATCGCCTCCAGGGGCGAGGTGGAGTAGGCGAGGGCCGCCCATCCGTTTTAAACATATGGACCGCGGGCCATTTGGCGCGATCCACTTTTCAGATAAGCGATGCAGTGGGCCGCGTTGCGCGGTGCAGAATCGTCCGCATCGGGGTGTGATCTGGCAGGTGCCAATCTCTGCATCAGCCCTGTTCATCGCTCGGGCTTCGCTGCGTGGAAGCTTGCTGCTTGGCGGCAGGATTCAGATCACACTCCGATGCGGCCTGGTGCTGGGGAGTACCAGGTGCTCGGGCAGTTATCGTCAGGCTGACGTGACGCTGGTTGGTATTACCCGTGGGTGATGGATAGATCACTGATCACGCAAATCGAAGCGTCCTCAGGATCGGTTGATTCGGAGTAGTCGATCTGGTTGTAGACGCCGCCGTGGAAAGCGAGAGTCTTCGTATCCCAGGTGTTGTCGAGGCGCATGATTGCGGAAGCGGATTTGACGCCGTTGCAACTGGCAGATACCGATACAGCGCCGCTCGAATTGGCGTGAATGTTGATCTTGAAGAGTGCGCCGAGCGGCACGTTTTCCAATACCGTCGAGTTGACCGGATCGTCTTGTAGGTAGCTCGACCGGAACCCCATGGTGATTTTGCCTTTGTTCCAGAACACCTTTACCGGGGGGCGTTCAGAACCCTGCACATGAATTTGGCCGATCACGACCTTCTGCAACGAATTGACCTTGGTCAACCGCATTTCCTGACGACACCAATGGTCAGCAGCACTAGAAAATGGCCAGTAACCAGGTTCTTTCCATTCGCAGCGAGTTCGATGGACGCTTTTACTGGATGCGCCAAGGGTGGGCGCTGTCATCTGCAGCGATCCGTCGGGAAGCATTGAGATGACGCTGGGGCATTCGATCAGCGCTCGCCAACCGATCAGGTCGAGGGAGATAGGGTTCGTGTCGGAAATTGGAAGCGGGGTGGCGATGGTGAAGTTGCTGATGTCCACAGTCATTGTCGATTCCTTATTGCCTGATTTCCCGTCTGGCCCTGTCGCCAAGGCCAGCCAGTGAAATTAAATAATCGCCGTCATAGTCTTGGAGCCGTCACCATGTTCAGTCGTGATCATCATCGGCGTGGGTCGACCTCGGCGTTGTATGAAGGCATTCGCTTGCATAAACACGGAGTAGGGCTCGCCATCGCCATCAGGCAGTAAGGTGTTGCACACCAAGCCAGTGCAGTCCTCACCGTTCGGGCCTTCACCATCATGCCCAATGGCAAAGCTGGCCATCATCGCAATGCCTTGGGCCTTGCAGATTTCGATGATTTGCAGCATCAGCGGGCTGATCTGGCTGTCGTAGATCTCTTCTTTGTTCACGGTGCTGCCTCCGGTTGTTTTCCCAATGCACCCGGGTATCCAGGTGCATCAGTGAAATATTCCGTTGTTTCGCTCCCCCGTTACTGGCCACGGTCGGCTTGGCTGAACTAGGGCAAAAATGCCCTAGTTCGATCTCGCACCACGTCTGCCGGGTATCCCCACCTCTGCCCGTCGTCGCACATTTCGTGTTCGATGCTGTTACGGGTGGCTGTGCTGCTTTGCGTCCTCCATGTGGGAGGCCGGCCAGTTCCAGAGCTGGCATGGGCGACGATTTAGCTTGTCTCGACCCTTTCGGGTACGTCGCGTTGGTCACGTCAGGTTTTTAAAGAGCGGTCAGGCCGCTTGAGGCCCTTCGCAGTGGCGGTCCCTTTCGGGGGACTCGGTTGCGATGGGTTGAATATGTACTAATGGTTCACAGCGGTCAAGTACCAAAAGTACATAATTTTTCGAGAGGTACACAAACGGTGAAAATACCGTGAATGCTTTTTTACGGATTTACCTCAATGAATGGCTTCGCTATAGTTCGCACGGTACTGGATGCATATACAGCAAAAAGGGGGATGAAATGGCTAAGCCTAAGAAGCAGGAAAAACCCGCTGAGCGTCGTGAGATGAGCGGAATTGAAAGACTTGGCCTCCGCGTCTCATCGATGATTAATCACCCTGTTGCGCAGGTTCAGCGTTGGGTAACGATCCATCGTTTGGATACGGACGGAGACAGGGAGTGGGAGGAGGTGATGGGCTTGCTATCCGAGACGGACGGCATAGAGATGACGTTCAACGACGATGAGTCAGTGACCTTGAGATGGGAGGCCAGTACTGAGGAAGACCGCCCGGCAGAGGTGTTTGAGCCAATAGAGGAGCCGGCACCTTTCTAATGGGTAACAAAAATCCCGCTCGGCGGGGTGGGCTTGTGGTTTAACTGTTAGAAAGGGCAAATGCGAAAAGCCCGGCGCTAGGCCGGGCTCTCGAAGAATTTAGGCTGCGATAGCCTCAGTCCATTTATGCTCATTTAGCTGGAATACGGTTCTTTCATGCGTCTTAGCGCACGGTTCAACCTTCGCTGGGCCGAAGCTCGCGTGGATGAATGCAGAGTAGAACGCGCGCATCGAGATGTCGGCGGGTCCCTGGATTGCTTCGTTGCCTTTCTTTTCCCAGTTTGCAATTGTCTGGACATCGACTCGCAATAGGGCCGCCATCTCCTCTTGGACCAGGTCTTGCTCCTTTCGAAGGAAGCGGAACTGGTTTCCGGTCATGGGGGTCTTTTGCCTGATGATGTCGATCGCAATTGCGCGGTGCAGGCCCTCTATGTCTTCGATGATCACGCCCTGACCATAGGAAGACTCGACGATCTTGTAACCGTTTTTCAGGAAGATGCCGTCAAGGCCGCTGCCTGTGTAGTTAAACATTTTTTACCTCCCAAACCGTGATGGCAAAAAGCTCTCCTGGCTGAACCACCGGCTTTACAGAGACGACCATACATACGACATCTCGCGGTGGCGGTTCGCACATCCGAAACTCAAAGCTTTTATGCGTTGGGCTGTAGCTTGGGCCACGCACTATAGATCCTCTCTGCAAGCATCGTAACGCCTCGCCCATTGTTACGCCTCTCTGGACAAGCCTCTGCATGCAGTGATTCGTGAAGATAACCTTCGACGAATCCTTCGCCAGCACATGGACCAGGTCCTCAAGCTGCTGCCGCGACCATAATGGCTGATTTGTGCTCATATAAGCCTATAAGATTTATAGGTCGCGCCATACTATTCCGCAACCAAAAATAGTCAACAGGATGTTTTAGCTACCACCCCTTCGTTCTTGATAACACTGGATGCTTCAAAAGAGTCTCAGACCAGCGGGGCATTCTCTCTCCTGGGGCATCCTCTAAATCCCGCGCCTTAAGGTGCCAGCTGGCTCGCCATCATCCAAGAGTTCTACGGAGAACAGTTAACCGAGTTAACACTTACGCGGCGTGAGACCACCTTCCGATGGTGCGGCATCAAACCAGGTGCGCATTCCATACCAGCAGCACGCGTGCCTGGATGTAGGTGTCTTCCGCCCTGATAGTTTGAGGCGGATGCCGAGGGTTGTCAGAAAGCATGTTGATCTGCTCGTCACCCAACCACTGAAGCCGTTTGATGTAGAGGTGACCTTCCCAAGAAAACATGTAGATCCCATCGCCCGCGAATTCACGGATGCTGATGTCGACGAGAAGAGGATCGCGGTGCTTGATGGTCGGCGCCATCGATTGGCCCCAGCCGGTCACCATCTTGAGATGGAAATGCTCTTTGAACTCGACGCCCATCTCGCGAAGGTGCTGCGGGCTGACCCTCACATCCTGGAGCAATTCCGGATAGTCATGGGGGATCTGTCCGCCACCCATAGCGGCGCGGACGTCGTAATGCGCGATCCATACCTCGTCACCGACGACACCAGGCCGGTAGTAGTCGACCTCAAGAACGCCTCCGCCACCATCGGCTTCAGCGACTGCGAGCAATCGCCTCCGAGCATCCTCGGTCAATCCTTTCCCATGGTGGGCAAGCATGTTCCGCACTACATCGGCTGCCGATAGGGGATGTTCGCCAGTGACTCCGCCCTCATCTTTGACGGGTTTTGGCAAGCCGGGCTCTTCGCCCGAGCCGTGCTGAAGCCACTCGATCTTCACCCCAAGCGCGTCCGCAATAGCGCTCATCTTGGCAGGCCCTGGCATGGACTCACCGTTCAGCCATTTGCTCGTTGCTTTAGGCGTGACCTTGGCAATTTCGGCCAGCCGAGCGCCTGCGCCCCACTGGTCAATGCCGCGAGCGGATAAAGCCTTCTTAAGGCGCGTCACAAAAGCCGCGCGAATTTCTTCTATGTGAACCATGGGTTCATTTACGCACGGGCTTGCATGTACTTTCAGTTCCGACATAATATGTACTGTAAGTTCATAATTTACCCCGGAGGCCTTATGCGGCCGCTCAAGAAATCGATAGATGACGCTGGTGGAGTGCCGGTGGTGGCACTGGCCTGCGAAAAGTCACCTCGCGCCGTTTACAAGTGGCTCACCGCTGACTGTTTGCCGCGCACCGAATACACCGGAGAGACACGCTATGCAGAGCGGATTGCCGCTTTAGCCGCCGCCAATGGGAAGCCGTTCGAGCCATCTTGGTTGCTCTCGGAAGCACACCCTAAAAAAGCCGCCGCCTAACTTTTCCAATCGCAAGGAGCAAGACCCGCATGTACGCCAATCCCAAGCACCTACATGACCGAGAGATCAAGGTCCGGGTTGATGAGGACACGTTCGAGTTAATCCAGGCCCTGGCCAAATTCCACCGAACTCAGCGAGCGGTTTTGTGCCGCGAGCTTCTGGAAGCGCAGCTCGCTGCATTGGCTTCGGAGAATACCGACGAACACCAAGTGGCTTGAAGGCCTAAAGGAGGCCCCATGCCTATCGAACAGGTCCAGTTGGGTCAGCGAGAGATGGAGCAGCTTGAGCGTGAGGCAGAGAAGAGGGGGGTAACCCCCGAAGAACTGGCCGCCGAGTTGATGCGTCGAGAGCTGGCTCAACGGACAAAACCCCGAAATCCGCGGGGAGCAGTAAAGCCTTTCCGAAGAAGGGACTGAGCAGGCCCTGAAGCGTAACTACAAAGCTCATCCAGACCACACGATCACAGAAGCAAGCAGGGGAACACCTGATGGCCTATGACGACAAAGCCCACCGCCACGACCACCAGGTCAAGGTTCGTCTGGATGACGAAGACTTCCATGAGCTCAAGGGATACGCCCATGAGCTCAAGGCGCAACACAGCGTGCTGGCTCGCGAGATCATTCTCGCCGCCTTGGCATTCAAGAAAGAGCACGGCTACCTGCCGTTTATTAGCGAAAAAAAGCTCAGGGCCTGAATAGGTCATGGGAGGACCGATGCCAGCAGCAAACGATGCAACGCCAATCCGTGAGGTTGAAGTCGCGCATTTCAGGAAGAACGACTTCGAGGACCTAGAGCTTTGGGCCTCGGAGATGGGGATAAGCACCGATGAACTGGCATCGCAGATCTTGCGCAAAGCCGGCCGGTTTCTCTCGCGGAGAGGGAAGTCGACAGCGGGTGACAACGTCGTCCAGTTCGGGCCGCGAAGGTAAGCGCTCAGTCCCTTATTAGGGACCAAAGAAAAGGTCCCTCTAAGGGGACTGAAGTTTTCAGTAGGCAAAAAAAAGCCGGGGTAGTGACCCGGCTCTCTTCAAACGCTTGTGGAGCGAATCATGCACCATTCAATAGAAACCAGCAATCCCCAGGGCCATGTCGCGACACGTTTTATGCAATCGCAAAACGTGTCGCGTGACAAAAGCAGTAGCAGCACGCGGAGCGGTGCGTGTGTTTATGCCGTTCTTTTCTCCGATGGGTGGCTGAAGGTTGGCCGCGGACGAAACGCGCAAGCAAGGATTGGGTCGCACGCGGGTATTTCCTCAATGCGTAATGCGACGGTAATGAAATCTGTCGTATCCGGGCTGCTGGTGAATCCAAAAAAGGCAGAGAAAAGGCTGATTGATTTCTGCATGAGCATTGCACTGCCTGTACACGGTCGAGAGTGGTTCGTGGGGGTTGACTTCGAGTCAGTTGAATCAATCATCAATGCCGAATTTCAAGGGGACTCAGATGATTCTTTCGCTGTCGCCAAGGCTCGCTCTGACAAGGCGCAAGACAGCCTGTTCAAATCGATCAATAAGGCTTTCGCTCCCGGGGGCGAGGTCAAATCCTCCAGTGTCGAGGACCCGATCCGCTGGGCGACAAGCATCTCCCATGCGCGAATCATCAACAGCATTTACATCGGTGACCTCTATGGCGGGCAGCTATTTCAGGCCGCCCCGTGGGGAATGACTAATTTCGAAACACTTGCCGCACTTGCCCTCCACGGTATGGATGACTCGCAAATTGCGGGTATCTATGGCTCGGTCTTCGCTAATCCTGGTGAAGCTCTGGAGATGATTGTTGGTGCCGGCGAGAGCGTTGTAGATGCCTACCGTTTAGAGGAGGGCATCTAATGGCCCGTGCACGCAACATCAAACCAGCCCTGTTCAAGAACGAGATCCTCGGTGTCGCCGATCCGATGGCGACGTTGTTATTTGAGGGCCTGTGGCTGCTGGCTGACAAAGCCGGCCGTCTCGAAGACCGACCGTTGCGCATCAAGGGAGAGCTGTTTCCGTACCGCGATGGCGTGGACATTGAAGGTCTATTGGGATTTTTGGCTTCGGAAAGCTTCATCACTCGGTACACCGTTGAGGCAAAGCGGTACATCCAGGTTGAGAACTTCGACAAACATCAGAACCCGCATCGTAATGAGCCGGAGTCAGTTATCCCTTGCGCATCAATGGGTTGTATCACTACCGATTTTGGCAGAACTACTTCTGCCATTCTCGGGTGCACTCCGGCTGATTCTCTGATTCCTGATTCCGGATCCCTGATTCCTGACCCCCTCAACACGTCAACGCCTCCGGCATTGCCGCCTTCGCCGAGTGACGAGCTTTTCCCAAAGTTCTGGAAGCTGTACCCGAACAAGAAGGGCAAGGCCGCCGCCGAGAAGGTATGGAAGAAACTCAAGGTCACTGACGACCTGTTCACTCTGATCGCCCAAGGCCTCGCCAAGCAGGTGGTGTGCGCTGAATGGACCAAGGATGGCGGCCAGTTTATCCCCCATCCCTCCACCTGGCTAAACGGCAAACGCTGGGAGGACGAAGTCTCTATGCCGAGCAACGTGCACCACCTGCCAACCAGCCGACACACTGGCTTCGCTGATCGCGACTACACCGCGGGTCTGACCCGTCGGGAGGATGGAACCTATGCGTTCTGAAAAAGTTATCACCATGCCTACGGCCGCGCCTGGTCCACGGCGAACTACCGGCGTGTGCGAAGAGCACGGCCAGTTCCCGCAGACCGTGAACGTGATCTTCGGCAAAGAGTTCAAAACCGCCTGCCCGGACTGCCAGCAGATCGCCAAGGAAACCGAGGCCGCTCGCGTCAAGCAGCAGGCTCGCGACGAACTGGTCTACAAGCTGGGTTCTGCCTTGGTGCCGAAGCGCTTCACAACCAAGACCCTGAATGGTTACGTCGCGGAGTCGGCCGGTCAGCAGGAGGCGCTGCGAATCTGCCGCAAGTACGCGGACAAGTTTCCGGAGATCTCACAGACCGGCCGCTGCCTGTTACTGCTAGGCAAACCCGGCACCGGCAAGACGCACCTGGGCGTGGCCATTGCCAACGAGATCATGCGCAAGACCGCCGCTACGGCCGTGTACCGCACGATCGGCTCGGTCCTGCAGGACATTCGCGCCACGTACGACAAGTCCAATGACCGCAGTGAGAGCTGGATCCTGTCAGGGCTGATCAGTCCGTCGCTGCTCATCCTCGATGAAATCGGCGTGAGCAAGGAAACCCCGAGCGACTTCGAGCTGACGACGCTGTTCGCGATCATCAACGGCCGCTACGAGCAAATGCGCCCGACGGTGATCATTTCCAACCTGGATGCGAAAGCGCTGCCGGCCGCCATTGGTGAGCGCTGCGCCGACCGTCTGCGCGAGGGTGGGGTGATAGTCGTTCCGTTTGAGTGGGAATCGCAGCGCGGCAAGGAGGCTTTCTGATGGCCGCCAAGATCAGTGTAAACAGCCAGGCCAAGCTTTCCGAGGCCATCACCAGCCTGACCGCAATGTACCGCGACAAGAAGTTCGTCGTTGTGTCGCTGCGCCCGGGCAAGGATCGCACCCTGGATCAAAACGCCCTGTGGTTCTCGCTGTACCAGCGCATCGCGGCGATGACCCAGATCGGCGACGTCGAGGATGCGCGCCGCTACTGCAAGCTGCATTTCGGGGTCCAGATCCTGCTGAACGAGGAAGACGACTTCCGTGCGGCCTGGTACCAGACCATGCGTCACCTGAGCTACGGGCAAAAGCTCGAGATGATGGGAGGGTGCTCGCTGTTCGGCCCCGACGGCTTCCCGGTGACACGGTTGTTCAGTCGCGCCCAGGGCATCGCCTACACGGATCGCATCGTGGCCGACTTCACTGGGCGCGGCGTGGTGTTCACGGATCTGCTGGGCGAGGTGGCTGCATGAGCCTTCCAGCCAAACAGCCTCGACCGAAGAAGTGCAAGAACACGGCCTGTGGCATCAGCTTCCCGCCGCAGCGCCTGGGTCAGGCCGTGTGCAGCCCCAAGTGCGGCCTGGCCATAAAGGACGTGAATCAGGAGAAGGCACGCAAGTCGCTGGCCCAGATCGAGCGCCGGGAGATCAAGGTCCGCAAGGAGAAGCTGAAGAGCAGGGCGGAACACCTGCGCGAAGCCCAGGCCGCATTCAACGAATGGATTCGCCTGCGTGACGCCGATCGTCCTTGTGTGAGTTGCGGTCGCCACCACGAAGGCCAATACCACGCTGGGCACTACCGCTCTGTGGGAGCGAACCCCGAACTGCGATTCGAGCCGCTCAACGTGTGGAAGCAGTGCGCCCCTTGCAATACGCATCTGTCCGGCAACCTAGTGAATTACCGCCTTTCGCTCCTACAGCTGATCGGCGACGCACAAGTCGAGTGGCTGGAAGGGCCTCATTCGGCCCGCAAGTACACCGTCGACGAGATCAAGACCATCAAGGCCGAGTACCGGGCCCTGACCAAAGAGTTGAAGGGAGCAGCAGCATGAAGATCAATTCTGCACGCCAGGCATGGCATGACTGCACGTACAACCCGGCCCCGGGCCAGACCTCGGACGTCGCCGTGCTGGGCGTTGTGGTCCAGAGCACCGAGCGCGGGCCGACTGCGAATCACGCAGTGCACGGCGCATTGGCTGGCCAGATTCAATCGGCGATCGCGCGCCTACACTACCAGCTCCGCGCATTCGGCAATGCTATGTATGCGGCCGAGCCAACCGATGATGACCGGGAAGAGGCGGAAGAGGCAGTGTTCAATCTGGCGTGCACCCGGGCGCCGCGCATGACTGCCGACAAGAGAGAGCGAGCCGAGTACGTAGCCAAAGGGGTGTTCCGTCGCTACCGCTACATGCACCAGGGCGGCCAGTCGGCCAACGATGACCCGCTGATCAAGCCTGAACTGTTCAGGTCCTGGGTTAATGCCGAGTACGGGATCAAGCTTCCATCCGCTGCCTGGGGGCGAGACTGGGAACCGTTCGTTCAGCTCTGCTTCGACGCCTGCTACGACATCGACGCGAAGGCGCTGAGCCCGATCGGGGGAGTGATTTACAAGATGAGAGAGGCAGCTTGACTTCCCGCACGGCTGAGGGCATCATTTCGCCATATTGAGTATTTTGCCTGCGGCAACTTGCTCCGAAAGCCCGGCTAAACAGCTGGGCTTTTTAGTTTATGCAGATGATGTTGAATGTTCGGTATGAGAGGGATAGGGCGAGCCGGCGCGTAAAGCGGAGAGGTCGCAACGCTGCTTAAAGGCCCGTTCCCTGCTGATTTGCCAGGCGACCTAGCACGACTTCAGCACCGGCTATCTGCACCCATTACCAGGCCCTGCTCTCGAGCGGGGTTTTTTGCGTCTCCAGTTTATCCCCTTGCCATTGAGCGTCGGCTCGTCTCGCCCCAATAGGCCCTCATTCAGGCCTCTGCACTCGCAGGGGTCTTCCCGTATCTGGCACCCATGCCCCCGTCTTTGCTCCGAGCGGATGAGGACAGCATGGAGCGCCGGACCAATCACAACGCCGAGATACCGAGGCGCCATGAGATATCAATCTATGTCCGAGCCCGGCCCACTCACTGCCGCTGGCGGTATCGCGCTGTACAAGCTGGGGGCGTTTGGCTTCGTTGCCGTCCTGGCTGCTGTCGTCGTTATGGCGATGACGCTACCCAAGACCGTGCGCGAGTTCACCGTCGCCATGATCAGCACGTCGGTGTCGAGCATTTGCGGGGGCGCCTTCGTAGTCCGCTGGCTTGGCATTGCCCACTGGGTGAATGACGACGCCGGGATGATCGCCATTGGCGGAATCATCTTTGTGTGTGGCCTTCCTGCGTGGGTGCTGGTTCGCGCTTGGTTCAAATGGGCAGAGAAGCGCCGCGACAACGACCTGGCCGAAATCGTCGGCGACCTGGCCGAGCTTCGCAAAGCGGTAGCCGACGCCGCCCATCAACAGAATCCGTAAGGAGTGACCCATGCAACTGATCGACAACTGGAAACAAGCGCTGAGCATGACAAGCGTTCAGGCCGGCGGCGCCATTGCTGCCCTGGGCATTGCCGAGCAGCTGATGCCGCAACTACAGGCCGTGCTGCCACCGGTGGCCTATGGCGTGATGGGCTTCCTAGTGATGGTTGCCCGCGTGATCCTTCAGCCGAAATTGAGCAAATAGGTCAAGACACGCTTAGTGAGACAGCAAGCTGTGGCACGAAATTAAGCTTCAGAGCTCTTTTCGGCGAATGCCTGTAGGTTATGCAGTACATAGGAAAGTTCAGACTCCACTTCATGCAATCCCCTTGCCCACGCCTGGCTATGCGGGCTTGTATCGGTGCGCATTCTGAAATTCGCGGATGTGCTCCTAACTGCTGGACCAAAGAAACATTGCTCAAGGTCGGTCTTTGGTGTTTTACGACGAGATAGAGTCTCGTTCTTCGCAGCGCCCTTGATATCTTCTTTGAGGGTGGTCAATCGGGCCTTCAAATGGTCGATGCTATTTGAAGAGAGTCTTGACTTGTCACTGGCATCGTTAATCAGGCTCCAAGCTTCGTCATGCCATCTTTTGAGCTCAGCAATAATCGCCTGAGCCTCTTGTTGATTGAACTCCATATGAAAGTCCCTTTCGATGTGGGGGGGGAGGTGTGCCGCAGGTGAGTGCGGCACGGATGGATCACTTCACTTTCAATGCTGCCTGGATCTGGTCAGCGTATGTAGAAAGATTGACGAACTCTACTTTTAGGGTTGTGGCATCTGCACCTGAGGCCTTCGCGGCAATTACTTCAAGCGCGGCGGCAACTGCAAGCGCCCGTTTCTCTGACGCGTCCAAATCACGACTTTCACCAGCGGCTGTTACGGCGTTCAGTATCGTTTCTGACATGTTGCTCTCCATGCTGTTGATTGAATCACCACCAATACCGGCTACTCGCCATTATTTCAAGCCTCCGAGATACCTCATGACGACGAAGCAACCCGACTGGGAGGCGATCGAACGAGCCTACCGGGCCGGATTGCTTTCCATCCGTGAGATCGCATCAGCCCAGGGCATTACTCATGGCGCAATCAACAAGCGCGCCAAGCGTGACAGGTGGGAGCGAGACCTCAAGGCAAAGATCAAAGCCAAGGCCGACGCGCTGGTATCCAAGCGCACGGTATCCACTGAGGTATCCACCAAAACAGCGGATACCGAACGGGAGATCATCGAGGTCAACGCCGAGGTAATTGCTAGCATCCGCATGGCTCACCGCGGTGACATCTCGCGTGGCCGGCGACTGACCAACAAGCTGCTGGATGAGCTGGAAGGTCTGACCGATAACCGGCACCTGTTTGAAGAGCTGGGCGAGCTGATGCGCTCCGAAGACGACAATGGACAGGACAAGCGTAACGACCTGTACCAAAAGATCATTGATCTGCCTGGCCGATCCAAAACGATGAAGGAAATGGCGGAGACGCTGAAAACTCTCATTTCCCTTGAGCGCCAGGCTTATGACCTTGACGCCAAGTCTGGAGGCAGCGAGGCAGAAGAGCTCTCCAAGCTGATGGACGAACTTTCAAAGGACGCATGACATGAAGCCCGAGCACATGAAACTGCTCAGGGACAAGCGTTGGCGCCTGAACAACCTGTACTGCATCACCGACAAGCAGGGTAAGAAGGTCCGCTTCCGGATGACGGACGAGCAGATTGAGTATTACGACGGCCTGCACACCCGCAACATCATCCTGAAGGCCCGACAGCTCGGCTTCACTACCGAGCAGTGCATCATCCAGCTGGACGCCGCCCTGTTCGAGTCGGCCAAGTGCGCCCTGATTGCCCACACCCTGACGGACGCCAAGCGCCTGTTCCGGGAAAAGATCAAGTATGCCTATGACAACCTGCCCGCCGAGATCCGCGCAGCCAACCCGGCCAGCAACGATGCTGCGGGCGAGCTGGTGTTTCGCAAAGGCGGCTCGCTGTATGTGAGCACGTCCTTCCGGGGCGGGACACTGCGTTATCTGCATGTGTCCGAGTTCGGTAAGATCTGCGCCAAGTTCCCCCACAAGGCGCGGGAGATCGTCACCGGTGCCTTCGAGGCGGTGGCCACAGATTGCTTCGTCACCATCGAGTCGACGGCTGAAGGTCGAGCCGGCTACTTCTACGATTACTCCCAGAGTGCTGAGAAGCAGCAACTGAGCGGCACGCCCCTGGGCTTGCTGGACTGGAAATTCTTTTTCTTCTCCTGGTGGAAGAACAAAGGCTACTGGCTGGACCCTGTCGGCGCGGTCGTGCCGCAGCGCCTGACCGATTACTTCAACGAACTGCATGCCAAGCACGGGATCGTCACGAACGACGGCCAGAGAGCCTGGTACGCAGCCAAGGAGAAGACGCTCGGCGACGACATGAAGCGGGAATACCCGTCGATACCTGCCGAGGCCTTCCAGCAGTCGGTAGAGGGCGCCTACTACGCCAAGCAGTTCGCCAAGCTCTACCTCAATCAGCGCATCGGCACTGTCCCGGACAACAGCCACCAGCCGGTGATGACCTTCTGGGATATCGGCGTCGGCGACTCTACGGCCATCTGGTTCGTGCGCCAGGTCGGATACGAGTATCACGTCATCGACTACTACGAGAACTCGGGCGAAGGCCTGCGGCACTACATGAAGGTGCTCAAGGATCGGGGTTACACCTATTCCGAGCACTGGGGGCCGCACGACATCGACAACCGCGAGTTCGGCAGCGATGCCAAGACCCGCCGCGAGCTGGCCCGTGAGGGCTACGAGATCGACGGACAGAAATACAGCATGACGTTCCAGGTCGTGCCGAAGCTCGGCGTCACTGACGGCATCGAGCAGGCGCGCGAGATCCTCCCCAAATGCGTTTTCGATAGCGCCAAGTGCGAAGAGGGGATCGCATGCCTTGAGGGCTACCGCAAGGAATGGGACGACAAGCGCGGCTGCTGGAAAGACAACCCGTTGCACGACTGGACATCGCACGGCTCTGACGCCTTTCGTTACTTCGCCGTCGCGAAGAGCGCGAGAAAGCCGGTTAAATCAATCAGCATGGGATTCGCCCGATAATGGCCAACGACGTCACTTTTACCCGCCCGGAATACGACGCGGCCCTGAACCGCTGGCGCCTGGTGCGTGACGTGTGCAAAGGGTCAGAGGCGATCAAGGCCGGCAAGGAACGGTATCTGCCGAAGCCGAACCCGGATGACAAGAGCGCGGCCAACACCGCGCGCTACGAGGATTATCTCAAGCGGGCCGTGTTCTATAACGCCACCGGGCGCACGAAACACAGTCTGGTGGGTGCGGCGTTTCGCACCTGGCCAACGCTGACCGTTCCCGGCGCGCTCGAATACGTGGCCAAGGACATCGACGGCCAGGGCGTAAGTATTTATCAACAGTCGCAGTCGGTGACCGGGCATCTGCTCGAAGTCGGCCGTCATGGGCTGCTGGTGGACTATGCCTCCGTGAAGTCGGGCACTGTGAGCAAGGCAGACGAACAATCCGGTCGTGCTCGGGCGAACATTGCCAGCTACCCGGCCGAAGCCATCAGGAACTGGAAGACCCGCAAGGTCGGCGCCCAGCACCTGCTGAGTCTGATTGTTCTGCGCGAAGACGTGGACATTGACACCGATGACGGATTCGGCAGTGAAAAGGTCGTGCAATATCGAGTGCTGCGCCTGGACGATGCCGGAACCTACACGCAGGAAGTGTGGCAAGAGGGCCCCAGCGCCACCTTGATGGTCACTCCAGCCTTCTCGCCCCTGAATGGTTCCGGCCAGCCGTGGTGGCTTATCCCGTTCCAGTTCCTCGGCAGCGAGAACAACGACACTAGCATCGACGATGCTCCGCTGTACGACATGGCCGAGGTCAATATCGGGCATTACCGCAACAGCGCGGACTACGAGGATTCGGCCTACTTTGCCGGGCAGCCGCAGTTCTGGATTTCCGGCCTTGATGAGGCGTGGCGCGATCACCTGGAGGCGAACGGCATCTATGTCGGCTCCCGTGCGCCGCTAACGCTGCCAAAGGATGGATCTTGCGGATTTGCCCAGCCTGAGCCTAACACCCTTGTCAAAGAGGCTATGGACGCCAAGAAAGAGGACATGGTTTCTCTTGGCGCCCGACTGATCGAGCGCGGCAGCGCGGTGAAGACCGCCACCCAGGCCGACAACGACAGCGCCGCCGAGCACAGCGTCCTGTCGCTGATCGTGAGCAACGTCAGCGAGGCCTACACCCAGTGTCTGGTCTGGATGGCTGAGTTTTCGAACGCCCCAGGCGAGACCGCCTACAAGATCAATCAGGACTTCACCCAGGTCAGCCTGGACGCAGCGATCATGTCCGCTCTGTTCAATGCCGTGCAGGCCGGTCGCGTGCCCGAGTCGGACTTCTGGCAATACCTGCGTGATCGCGGTGTGATCGACGCCGAGAAAACCGACGAAGAAATCCGGGGCGAACTGGAGTCCAGCCCGGCGGGCCTGGCCCTTGGCGGTGACTGATGACGACCTTCGAGCAGCTCGACAGCAGCATCCGCAACATGGTCATGCTCGAGCGGCTGAAGTCAGGGGAAGTGAAGAAATTCGGTCCCTTCCTGGTGCAGATCGACCAGAGCATCCGGGAGAGGTTGAGCGGCGACGAACTGACCGACTTCACCCGGGCGCGCCTGGACAAGCTGCTGAAGGAAGTCGACACGGTCCTGGCTGACATTCTCGGCCGTTACACCGATCAGCTGCAGCTCGACTTGATGGACATTGCGCAGTCGCAGGCCAGCTTCGAAGCCAAGCTGCTGACCAACACGCTGCCAGTCGGTATCAGCCTCGATGCAGCCGTGCCAGCGCTCCAAACACTCAGGACAGCAGCCTTCAAGAACCCGCTCAGCATCAAGGGTAATGGCGGCGGCAAGCTGCTCGAGTCGTTCATCAAGGACTGGTCGGCAGCCGAGGTCGAGAAAATCAGCGGGTCGGTCCGGCAGGGCTGGTTCGAAGGGCAGACCAACTCCGAGATAGTCCGGCAGATCCGGGGCACCAAGGCGCTGGCCTACTCCGACGGCATTCTGGCTACGACCGAACGCAACGCCGCAACGGTGGTGCGCACGTCGGTGCAGCATGTCGCCAGCCAAGCGCGCAGTGAGGTCGCCAAGGCAAACGACGACTTCGTGACCGGGGTGCAGCTGATCGCCACCCTCGACAGCAAGACAACGCCGTTCTGCCGGTCAATCGACCATCAGGTCTACCCGGTCGACTCAGGCCCCCGGCCACCGTTCCACCCGAACTGCCGCACCAGCTTCATCCTGCTGACCAAGTTCAGCCAGATGTTCAGCAAAGGCGCGACCCGGGCGAGCGTCAACGGCCAGGTGCCGGCGAGCCTCACGTATTACGCCTGGCTGAAGACCCAGCCGATGAGTTTCATCGAACTGGCCATCGGCCCGAACCGCGCCAAGCTGCTGATGAATGGCGGCCTCGACGCTGACAGGTTCGCCGCCCTGCAGCTGGGCAAGAACTTCAAGCCGATCACCCTGGACCGTATGCGCGAACTTGAGCCGGAAATGTTCAAGCGCGCCGGACTGTAACCCTACGAGGCAAGATATGGACAACCAGCACAAGAAGATCACCGGTTACCGCGACCTGACCCAGTCCGAGATCGACGGCATGAACTCCATCAAGGCGCTGGAGGCTGATGCAGGCGAACTGTTCAAGCAGATCGGCCAGATTGAAGGCGTTGATCCACGAGTGCTGGCCTTGGCCAAGACCAATCTGCAGCAGGGGTTCATGTGGTTTGTGCGCTCGATCGCCAAGCCGGCCGATCCGTTCGCCTGAATCGCGACACAAAACGCTGATACGCAAAAACGTGTCGCGACAAATCACCAAGCCCCGCCAAGTGCGGGGTTTTTCACATCTGCGGGCTGGGCCTGCACCAAAGTCTCTGGGAGACAGCAATGACCTTGAAATTCCAACTGGACACCCTCGAAGGCGTCGACGATTCCGTAAAAGCGCTGTACGTCGAGAAGGACGGCAAATTCGTGCTAGGCATCGAAGGCTTGCCGCAACCCGAGGACGTGAGCGGCCTGAAGTCGAAGGTCGAGGAACTGCTGAGCGAGAAGAAAGCGGCCGAGAAGGCCCGTCGCGAAGCTGAGGAAGCAGCCCGCGCAGAGCGCGAAGAGGCGGCCCGCAAGTCCGGTAACGTCGAAGAGCTCGAAAAGTCCTGGTTGGAAAAATACAACCGCCGCGAAGCCGAGCTGAACGGCATGCTGGAGCAGGAGCGTGGCAGCTTGAGCGGGCAGATCCGTGATCTGACTGTCGGCCGTACCGCTACTGACATCGCGTCTGCCCTGGCAATCCCAGGCAGTGCAGAAGCCCTGTTGCCGCACATCGAGCGCCGTCTGAGCGTCGAGCAGCGCGACGGGAAGCCTGTTGTTGTCGTACTCGACAAGCAGGGCAAGCTCTCAGCGTCAACGCTGGACGAACTGAAAGCTGAATTCGCAAACAACGCGGCCTTCGCGCCGTTGATCGCGGGTAGCAAGGCATCTGGTGGCGGGGCTGCGGGTGCTGGGAATGGCGGCGGGGCCGCAAAAGGAAAAATCGGCGGCACCAAAGAGGAGCGGCAGGCCGCAATCGCGAGCCGGTTCCCTGATCTCCCACAATCGTAAGGAAATAACTCATGTCCCTGTCGCAAATGCAGGTTTTCAACGAATACATCATGCCGGCGACTCTTGAGACGCTGGACCAGTATCTGGCCGCTTTCAACGCTGCCAGCCGCGGCGCAATCGTGCTGTCTCCGGACGGCTTTACCGGCGACTTCCTCCAAGAGTCGTTCTTTCAGACCCTGGCGGCAGCCCAGCGCCGCGTGGATCGCTACAGTGCAAACGCCACTGTGGCCGCCACCGACCTGACCGAACTGAAAAACACCTCGGTGAAAGTCGCCGGCGGCTTCGGTCCGATCCGTTACGAGCCGTCGCAAATGACCTGGCTGGAGCGCCCTACCGCGCAAGGCATCGAAGTAGCTAGCCGTGCGTTCGCTGAAATCCTGCTGAAGGATCAGCTGAACACTGCGATCGCTGCCTTGGTTGCTGCAATCACCGCCCAAGCCGCGGCGGTCAACGATGTGTCGGCTACCGCAGGCATCACCTACGCCGGCCTGAACAACGCTCACGCGAAGTTCGGCGACGCGAGCCAGAACCTGGTTACTCAGGTGATGCAGGGCACCAGCTACCACAAGTTGGTCGGCCAGAACCTGGCGAATCAGCAGCAGCTGTTCCAGGCAGGCAACGTCCGCGTGGTGGACATCCTCGGCAAGATCTCCGTTGTGACGGATGCCCCGGCGCTGATGCAGGCCGGCACCCCAAACAAGGAAATTATCCTGTCCCTGGTGCAGGGCGCTGCCCTGGTCCACGACGGCCGCGACATCATCAGCAACGTCCAGACCACCAATGGTAAGGAGCGTATCGAAACCACGCTCCAAACCGACTATACCTTCGGCCTGGGCCTCAAGGGCTACACCTGGGATACCACTACCGGCGGCAAGTCGCCAACCGACGCAGAGCTGGCGACCGGCACCAACTGGGACAAGACCGCTACCAGCATCAAGCACACCGCTGGTGTTGCTCTGATCGGTGATGCCTCCAAGTAACCCTGATATCTGAGTCGGGCTAGTGCCCGGCTCGACGAGGACGAGATCATGAGCAACAAAAACATCTGGTATTTGCCTGGCCCGTTCCACCAGTACCAGGAAGACGTAAAGGCGTTGGCTAAGGAGCATGGCTTGCGCATCATCGACGCTAGCGCTACCGGCAGCCGCGAAAATGCTGCTGATGAAGTGCCCGACGTGACGATCAATGAAGTCGAGCAGCATCCAGTATTGGTTGTAGGCACAGGCAACAGCCAGGCCGAACTGGAAGACCTGATCGGTAAGCTGCGCATCGAAAGCGATACGGTCCGCTCTGTTATTGATGGGCTCGACGCTGGCGAAATCGAAAAGCCGGAAGCCGGCGAGCTCGCAATCCGACTGTTCCAAGCGCTCGATGGCATTCGGCTTCGGATGGAAGATCTGGCCGGTGCGCGTGACGAGCTTGCCCTGGAGAACGAGAATCTACGTAACGAGCTCGCTGCACTTAAGACCGAGGGCCAGGAGGTCGAAGCTCTGAAGGCTAAACTCGATGCCGCCGGTGTGGCGTACCGCGCCAATGCCTCGAAAGAGTCCTTGGAAAGGCTCATCGCCGAACTGCCCGCTGCGTAATTCATTGGCTGCCGGTGAGCCGGTGGCCACTTATTCAGAACTCATTTCAGCGAGTTGATCCATGACGCTCATAATCGAGGACGGCACCAGCAAGTCTGACGCCGAAAGCTACGCAAGCGCCGCGAACCTGGTCATTTACGCCGGTAAGTTTGGCTTGGTCCTTCCTGTGGATGTACCGACACAGGAATCGTTGTTGCGCCGGGCCGCTTTGGCGATGAATGGCATGACTTGGAAAGGGCGCAAGACCAGCAGCGATCAGGCACTGGCCTGGCCGCGGCGGGGCGTTGAGCTGGATTGCGAGATCAAGCCCGACAACTACCTACCGGCGCGAATCCAGTACGGTCAGATGGCCCTGGCCGCCGAGATTTATCAGGACGACATTGATCCGCCAGAGAAACGCAAAGGTGCCGTCACGCTGGAGCGTGTCGAGGGCGCTGTAACTCGCGAATACGCGACAATTTCGAACACCAGCAGCCGGCTGTTGCCGGCGGCGCCGGATCGGCTGAGCGCTACTCAATTTGCCGACTATCTCCAGAAGCGTGGCTTGTTTGCGGTTCGTGCCTAATCATATACCCAAGTCGATTATGAACAACTCCTTAGGGAAAACGTCGATATATGACGGATAAGAGCTCACCTTGATCGCATCGCTGATAGCTAGTAATTCCTCTTCTTGAAATGGCAGGTTTATAGAGATAAGACGGTTTACTAGAGCGTCGTAAATCTCCATTCCCCTTGTTCCCTCTAGCACCTTTTTAAGCCTTACCCGTAAGGAGAACTTTATCGCCACTACCAGTGGATTCTCTGTTCGGATTGCTTCTTGCAGGCTGCGAATTCCTTCATTCAGGTACTCGGATTTTTCCACGTTGTTCATTTTTGCTCCCTGGAGTCGCCTGTATGGGGTTTTACGACGATATGGCCGCTATGGCGCTGGATATGATCTCAGAATTTGGCCAGAAAATAACATTGCGCATCGTTACACCTGGCGGGTATGACCCAGCGACGAGCGAGACGACATCGGAAACGATCACCGAGCAGGAGGGGCAGGGCATCCTGGCCGACTACACCGGCCTGGAGTTCCAGGCGAATAGCCTGATTAAGCAGGGTGACAAGAAGCTGAAACTGGCCGCCAAGGGCCTGACTTCGGCGCCGTCGCTGCTGAACGAGGTAATTGCCGACGGCAAGACGTATTCGATCGTCCCGCCGCTGAAAGAGATCAACCCGGCCGGCACGCCGCTGCTGTATGAACTGCAGGTGCGTGCGTAATGGCCAATAAGATGCAGGCCAAATACGGCGGGAAATCGGGCAACTTCGCCCTGGAGCTGGCCAAGTTCGCCGAGCAGGCGACGGAAGCGATCGACGCCAGCCTGCGCGAGATCATCATCGAGGTCGGCAACTCCCTGATCCGCATGTCGCCGGTCGACAGCGGTCGTTTCCGCGGGAACTGGCATCTGTCCATCGACGTGGTCGAAAGCGTCACGTTTAACGAGCTCGATCCTCAGGGCAAGGAGGCTATTGCCGCTATCGCTGCGGCCGTCAGCGACTTCACGGCCGGTCAGACGGCCTACCTGATCAATAACCTGCCATACGCCATCCCGCTGGAATACGGCCACTCGACGCAGGCGCCCCAGGGCATGGTCAGGGTGACCCTGGCCCGCTTCCAGGCAATCGTCAACCAGGCAGTCAGGAATCAACAGGTATGAGCCATCGAACCATCCGCCAGATCTACGAGGCCCGCCTTGCTGCCTGGGCTGCCGCCAGAACGCCGTTACTGCGCATCGCCTATCAAGGCGTGACATTCACTCAGGCGCCCGGCGAAACCTATCTCGCGGCCTTCACGCTGCCAGCCGGAACCAGCAGCGAGACGTTGGGCGGCGACCATAGGGCCTATACCGGGCTGTTTCAGGTCAACGTCGTGACACCGGCAGGCAGTGGCACCGGCAAAGCCGAGGGCATTGTCGACGAGCTCGCCGCATTGTTCCCGCTGAATGCCCGGCACACCAAGTCAGGCCTAACGGTCATGACTCTGACGCCGGTCGAGCCAGGCCCGGACATCGAGGTCGACAGCAACTTGACCGTTTCCGCGTCGTTCGAGTACCGCGCCGACACCAACTGACCCGCCGCAGAGCAACACCAGAGCCCGCCTTGTGCGGGTTTTTTCATCTGAGCATGAGGAAAACCCATGTCTGTTTCGCTTCCCAACGGCGCGGTAGTTGCCGCCGCCAACACCTACGCGGCGCCGAAGACCATCACCGCCATCAGCAACGCCGCCGAGGCGTCCGTCAGCTCTGTGGCCCACGGCTTCGTGGCTGGTGACATCCTCGAACTGACTTCCGGCTGGTCACGCCTCAATAGCCGCATCGTCCGCGTGAAATCGCAAACGACTGACGCCTACGTGCTCGAAGGCGTGGACACCAGCAACGTCAACCTTTACCCGGTCGGCGGTGGCGCTGGCTCGGCCCGCAAAATCCTGACTTGGGTGCAAATCACTCAGGTGCTGGAGTTCACCACCTCGGGAGGCGAGCAGCAGTTCGTGACCTATTCCTTCCTCGAGGAAGACGTCGAGCACCAGATCCCAACCGTCAAGTCGGCATCGAGCTTCGCCATGACCATCGGCGATGACGCATCGCTGCCCTGGTACTCGCTGCTGTCTGCCGCCAACGATGACCGCGTGCCGCGGGCGGTTCGCATCACCCTGCCGTCGCAGTCGAGCATCCTCTACAACGGGTATGTGACGCTGAACAAAACCCCGACCCTGACCAAGAACGAGATCATGGGCTTGCAGGCGACTGTCTCCCTGACCTCCGAGCCGATGCGCTACTCGGCCTGACCACCATAGCCCGCCCCTGTGCGGGCTTTCTTTTCTGGAGCAGAAAGATGACCGTTAAATTCAGCCTGAAGGCCGCCCCGACGTTCAAAAAGACCGTGGACCTTCCGGTGCATGGCAGTGGCGTCGCCCCCGTCGAGTTCGAATTCAAGCACCGCACCAAGGACGAGCTGAATGCCTGGCTAGAAGGAATCGAGACGAAATCAGACGCCGACGTTTTGGTCGACTGCGTTGCAGGGTGGGATCTCAAGGACAAGTGCACCGCTGCCAGCTTCGAGTTGCTGATCCAGAACTACGCCGGTTCCGGCAAGGTGATCGTGCAGAGCTATATTGACGAGATCCTGCAGGCACGCCGAAAAAACTGATCGACGCTGCCCGTAGGCTGTATGCGAAAGGCCCTGACACAAGCGAGCTGGCCGCGTTCGGCTTCCGCCCGGAGGATATGGGCAGCGACGAATTCGATATTTGGCCCGACAACTGGAAAATCGTTGACGTATTCATGTCGATGGGTACGCAGTGGCGCACAGGAATGAACGGGCCGACCGGGCTGGATTACGGGGTGTTGCCCGACGTGATGCGCCTTCGCGGCGTGCCGAAGGCGGATCGCGCTGAGGTATTCGACTGCATCATGCTGATGGAAGCAGAGGCGCTCAGTCAGATGCGAGAGTCGAAGTGAGCATGTTAAAGTTCGAGGATTAACCAAGGACGAAAACCAATGCGCTCATTCCTCGCCTCACTTTTTCTTGTCGCCGCACTTACCGGCTGCGCTGGCTCACCATTCACTTTTGATCAGGCCCGACAGGTTCGCGTGGGAATGTCCGAGCAACAGGTCACCGAAATTATGGGGCGGCCATACCAGGTTGTATCGAGGGCTGAAGAGCAGACTTGGATCTGGAGTCATGCGAATGGGCTGACCGGAGCAAGCCAAGTTATTTCCTTCAAGATGAAGGACGGCAAGGTCACCGAGGTTCCGGTGATCCCGTCCAGCTTTCAATAGATACGCCTAATACAACACAACCCGCTTCGGCGGGTTTTTTATTGCCTGGAGGAAAGCATGACCTCGATTGCCGAACTGGGCATACGCGTAAATTCTACCGAAGCCGCCCAGGCGGCGACCGACCTCGACAAGCTGGCGCAGTCGGGGGCCAAGGCCGAAAAAGCCACGGTTGGCCTGACCCAGTCGACCGAGAAGTCCGAGAAGTCCTTCAAGGGTATGGGCGAAGGGGCAAAGGGGGCCGAGAAGTCCACTGAAGGATTGACCAAGCAGACCGAAAAGCTCGGGATTTCGGCCAAGCAGACGGCGGCGGCTCTTCGTGGTGTGCCGGCGCAGTTCACCGACATTGCTGTCTCGCTCCAGGGCGGCCAGGCTCCGCTGACGGTCCTCCTGCAACAAGGTGGCCAGCTCAAGGACATGTTCGGCGGCGTAGGGCCAGCGGCTCGGGCGTTGGGCGGCTACGTCGCTGGCCTGGTGAATCCGTTTACCCTGGCGGGCGCTGCCGCTGTGGCCCTGGCCATTGCGTATAACCAAGGCAGCAAGGAGGCGGACGCCTTCAACAATGCGCTGATCCTGACCGGGAAAGTCGCCGGCACCACCGCTGACGCCCTGGGCACCATGGCGCGCAACGTCAGTTCGAGTGTCGGCACCACTGGCGCAGCGGCTGACGTGCTGGCTCAACTGGCCGGCAGCGGCAAGGTCGCAACGGACAGCTTCGAGGAAATCACTGTCGCGGCCCTGTCCATGCAGCAGGCCACCGGCAAGGCTGCCGAGGAAACCGTCGCCGAGTTCGTCAAGATCGGCAAGGACCCGGTCGCCGCAGCGAAAGAGCTGAACGACCAATACCACTTCCTGACCCAGTCGATCTATTCGCAGATCGTGGCAGCCAAGGAAAGCGGGAACACGACCGAAGCGTCTCGCCTGCTGACCGAGGCCTACGCCAACGCCATTCGCAACCGCACGGCAGAAGTCACCGGCAACCTGGGGTTGATCGAACGCGCCTGGCTGGGGATCAAGAACGCCGCCCTGGGCGCGCTTGACGCAACCCTGAATGTTGGCCGGGACAGCACGCTCGGCGAGCAGCTGGCCGATGCCAAGAAGCTCCTTGCAGATCTAACCGCAGGCGGACGCGATGCCGCCAAGGAAGACCCGTTTCGCTACGAGTCGACGACCAAGGAAATCGGCTTTCTCGAAATGCAGATCGAGGCCGAGAAGTCGCTCGCCAAGTTCGTCGGCGATCGGCAGAAGGTCCAGGACGCGGGCGTGGCTGCGGCTGAGCGTGTGGACGCGTTGACGAAGTCGACTTACACCAATGAGCAGAAGCGCGGCGAGGAAATCAAGAAGTACAAGGCCGATCTCGACAAGATCCGGGAGGCCAACCCGAGCGATGCCAGGCTCAATCAGGCGTCGATTGACAAGAACATCGCCAACATCAACGACAAGTACAAGGATGCGAAGGCGCCGAAAGGCCCGACCTTCCGCGAGGATGCCGGCGAGCGACTTCTGACCTCCCTGCGCAGCCAGGAAAGCTCGCTCTCTGCCCAGCTGAAGAGTGACGACAAGCTGACAGAGGCCGAGCGAAAGCGCGCTGAGATCACCCAGCAGATCGCCGACCTCAAGACGCGGTCGGTGCTGACGGCGGATCAAAAAAGCCTGCTGGCCAGCGAATCCGGCATCAAGGCCCAGCTCGACAAGAACGTCGCGGTTGCCGAGGAAGTTCGGCTGCACACCGAGACGATCAAGCTGCAGGAGCGGTCGGCGCAGATTCAGGCCTCGATCGCCTCGGCCTCCGAGAGCAAAAACGACCAGCGCACCACTGAGCTATCGACCATTGGTCTCGGGCGACAGGCGGCTGAACGTGCAGCAGAAGAAGCGGCCACTCGCAAGGAATTTCAGCGCTATCAGGACCAGTTGAACAAGGCCACGCCAAAAGACCAACTGGGCGGCCCGGCCTACACAATCGAGGCGAGCAAGATCCAGGAACAGCTAAACCTGGCTTTAGCTGCCAACGAGGATTACTACGACAGACTCGCAGAAAAGCAGGCCAACTGGAAAAACGGTGCGTCTGATGCGCTTCGGGACTATATGGACGAGGCTCAAAATCTTGCCGGACAGACCTACGACATCATCGGCGGCACCATGGAGGCCCTCACAACGGGCATCGCTGATAGCTTCGCGCAGTCGATAGTCATGGGTGACGAGCTTGGCGAGTCAATGCGTAGACTCGGCCAGACAGTTCTGACCGAAGTCCTCAGCTCAATGATCCAGGTAGGGGTTCGAATCGCTGCAAACACAGCGCTAGAGCAGTCGGGAATAATCGCGGTAACAGGCACAAAAGTCGCAGCTGAAGGAACCAAAACGGCAGCCGAACTGACCAGAATTGGCGCGGTCACCACGGCATCGCTCGCGTCAACCGCTGCTACCACCACCGCCCAAGTGGCAGCTGCGGGCACAACGCTGTCGGCCTGGCTACCGGCTGCATTGGTGGCGTCGGTCGGCTCGTTCGGCGCAGCGGCAATCGTCGGTGGCACTGCGCTGCTGGCGGCATTCGCTCTGACCAAGGGGTTCAAGACCGGCGGCTATACCGGCGACGTTGGCACCAATGACGTGGCGGGCGTGGTGCACGGCAAGGAATACGTGTTCGACGCAGCCAGCACGGCGCGCATCGGCAAAAGCAACCTTGATGCTATCCGTGCCGGGAAGATGGAGGCGCCAAGCCCGGCCGGGATCTACACCGGTTCAGGCCCGGGTGCTGCGGCAAGCGAGACCAAGCCCGCGGCGCCTGGCGGCGTCATCGTCAACCTGCATGAAGACGCCAACCGCGCAGGGCAGGTGCAAACCAGCATCGCGCCGGACGGCAGGCAGCAAGTCGACACCTACGTTTCGGATATTCGCGGCCAGGGCAAGATGGCCAAAACCCTTGAACAAACCTATGGATTGAAGAGAGTGGGGCGATGACGGCACTTGAAACGCTGTACGCCTCTGGCGGCAAAGCCGTGACCATCCCGACGCTTGAACTGTTCTGTATTCCGTGGGCAGCGCCGATTTACATCTGCCAGGGCTTCAACGACATAACTGCGACAACTGAGGCAGGTGTAACCGCGAAGTTCACTGCTGCGGGGTTCGCCGCGGCACTGCCCAAGCGGGATAACAGTGGCAACCAGACGTTGACCTTCGCTATCGACAACGTGACAGGGGAAGCTCAGCAGCTGATCGACAAGGCGCTGGATGCTCGAGCGAATATCGGGCTGGTTTTCCGGATCTTTATCTCGAGCGATCTGACCGCCCCGGCCGAGCGGCCTTATCGAATGAAAGTGCTCAACGGGTTCATGGAGGGGCCGAGCGTGCAACTTAACGCCGGCTACTTCGACCTGATCAACCTCGGCTGGCCACGGCGCAAGTACACCCTGGCCTTCGCGCCCTGCCTTCGGTACATCTAAATGTTCGAAAAATACCTGAACGCTTCCTACGAGGATGGCGGGCGAGGCCCTGCGCGTCTGGACTGCTGGGGCCTGGCTCGACTTGTCCGGCATGAAGTCTACGGCCTGCCCCTGCTACCAAGTTGGGGGCATGTCCGCAACACCATGCCGAAGGCGTTCACCCAGGCGGTGAACGAGGGCGCAGCAGCCATGGAACGCTGTGAGCCTGAGGTCGGCGCGATCGCCTGTATATGGCGCGGGCGGTTCTGCATTCATGTCGCCGTGATCATCGAAGTCGAAGGCCGGCTTCACGGGATGGAAATGAAGCCTTCGGGCGCGACCATCAAGCCGCTGCGCAAATTCCAAGACCAATACCTGACAGTGAGTTATCACCGTGATCGAACTCTACCCGAGCAAACTTGAAGGCCAGCCGCTGGAGCGCCACAAGACCGATCGCGTGATGACCATCGAAAGCTGGCTGGTGGCCAAGGTGCCGAGCTACCAGGTGCGCGAGTCGCCACCGATCAGCATCGAGGTTAACGGCCTGTTTATTGATCCGGCACACTGGGCAAAGGTTGAATTCGGTCCGGCCGACACCGTGCGGATCTATCCTGAGCCGAAGGGTACTGGCCTGGAGATCGCCGCGTGGGCTGTCGTTGCCGCGATCGTTGCTGTCGGCGCGATCATGCTGACGCAGAAGCCGTTGGTCACGCCGAGCACGGCGAACAATGCAGCATCAGGCAAGGGGCTCGGGCTGGCCAAAACCACCGCGAACCAGGTCAAGCTGGGCGATGTGATTCGCGAGTGCGCGGGTAAGAACGAAATATTCCCTGATTACCTCACCCCGACGCGTCGTTACTTCGGCACCGATCCGAAGGTGCAGTGGGTCGAAATGCTGCTCTGCATCGGTGTGGGCGAGTTCGAAATTCAGCCTGGCCAGGTCCGTATTGGTGGGACGCCGATCGCTTCTCTCGGCAGCACGGCCAGCTATGCCATTTATGGACCAGGAGAGTCGGTAGCTGCCGAGCCCGCCAGGCTCTGGTGGCACAATTCGGAAGAGGTCGGATCTACCTCTACAGGTAGCGCAGGCCTAACCCTCACCACCACTACCAACATCGATCAGCAGCTCAATGCAGCAACCGTGCAGTTCAGTGAGTACGTGGTGTCCGTTCCTGTCGGGGCGGGATGGTTTCCGACGGGGTGGGATGCTGGCTTGATCGCCCGGATTGAGGTTCTGTATCCCTACCTGTTCACCGCGCCGGCGGACGGTTCGGCAACCGTTATCAGCGGCGACTATATCCCGATGCTCAAGCCGTTCGTTGGCATGAAGATCGAGGTCACCGGTGCCAATGCCGGCGATTACGTGGTCGCGAGCTATGACCCCTATGTTCCAGCCGTGCCCGCGGTGACCGGCAGTGCTTCCATGGTCACCGGCAGTGCTGCCCCGACACGGTACGACTTCGACGTCACGCCGCTGACATTTACGGTCAGTCGCGGCGCGAGCACCTACTCGGTAACCCTGAGCTCGGCGACAACCAACCTCGCCGGGCTGGTCACCGCGGTAAATGCTGCCCTGGTCAGCACCGGCCTGGTTGCGAGTGCCTCAGGCAGCTTACTGCGGATCGCCGAGTCTGCATCGCCGTACAGCGGTGTTGCCGTGAACCTGGGCGGTTCGTCGTCAACGGTGTTCGGCTCGTCTCCTGTGTTTGTCACGGGAGTGAAGACGGTCACAGCTGCTGATGCCGTGCCTGCCAAAATCACCCTGGCTTACGATGGCGGGGCGCCCGCAGTAGGGCTGCAGACCGGTACGCTGTGGTCGTGCATTGGTTATCGCGATCTTCGGTACCGAATTGCCTCGGTATCGGATGATGCTGTTCAGGATGACGAAAGCACCGCAGATGTCGACGAAAGTCACGGACCGTCAGCGATCACCGTCATTCGGCTGACCGATACCGGCGCCGAAGATGAGGACTGGTTGGGTTACGACGACATCGAAACAAATACAGCCTCGATTACGCTCGATGGCTCGACCACTGAAGGCGACTGGGCAGGGCCGTTTTATGCCTGCCCAGAAGGCGAGACCATTCGCCGCTTTGAAGTGGATTTCTTTTTCCCGCAGGGATTGGTTCGATACACCGAGAAGAACGGGAACATCCGCTCGCACTGGGCGAAAACAGAGGTCCAGTATCGTGATGCTTCGACTGCTGGAGCCTGGACAAGTGTGTCCTACACCTTCACCGCAATGAGCCCTGATCAACAGGGTTACACACGGGCGATTGTGGCGCCGACCTACATCCGGCCAGAGGTCAGGATCCGTAGAATCGGGGACGAGTCACCGGAAAACTTCAAATTCAACCGTGTGCAGTGGTACGGGCTCCGGGGACGAATCGACAAGGCGCCAACGAAATACAACGACTGCACCATCATGGCGCTCTACGTACGCGGCGGCGACAAACTGTCAGCTCAGTCTCAAAACCAGGTGTCGGTGATCGCCACAAGGAAGCTGCCGATTCTGGTGGATGGTTCGTGGAGTGCGCCCGTGGCCACGCGTGACATCGTGCCTTGGGTGAACTACGTCATGAAGTCGGCGGGCGGTACCGATGACGATATGGATATCGACGAGCTGGCACGCTACGGCGCCATCTGGAACGGTCGCGGCGACTATTTCGACTACGCGGTCGAAGACGACAGCACGGTCAAGGAGTGCATCAATGACGCGCTTCTGGCTGGCTTTGCCGAGTTCACCCTTGAGCGCGGCCGGGTGACACCGGTTCGTGATGAGGTCCGCACGCAGATCAGTCATATGTACACGCCTCAAAACATGACCGAGCAGCTCAAACGCAGCTTCACGTTACCAGCTCCCGACGATTACGACGGCGTCGACATCAAGTACATCGACGAGAAGACCCGCGCGACTGAGGTGGTCAGGTGCAGGCTGCCTGGCGACCTCGGTTTGCGTGTGCAAACGGTCACGCTGAAAGGGGTTACCAACCGAGATAAGGCTTGGCGGATCGGGATGCGCATTCGGCGGGCGCAGGTTTACCGCAACAAAAGCTACAGCTGGAGCACTGAGTTTGATGCTTTGAACAGCGGATACCTCAGCTATGACGCGGTTGCCGACGACATTCCTGGTTACGGCCAAAGCTCGATTCTGCTGGGAATTACGACCGGGAATGGCCTCGTACTTCTGGAAAGCTCCGAACCCCTGACTTGGAAGACGGGCGTTTCCCATGTGGTCGGCCTGCGACGACCGGACGGCACCGTCAGTGGGCCTTGGCCTGCAACGCGCCTCGATGACTTCAGGCTCACCATCGCTTCGTTGGATTTTGAACCGGACTTTTCATGGGACATCGATCCGCCGCACCTACTGTTCGGCGAATCGACACGCTGGTGTTATCCGGTGCTGATCTCGTCAATCGACCCAGGCGATCACTCTGCGGATGTCGAGGCGGTGAATTACGACCCGCGTGTTTATGCGGATGACGACAACTTCGCCGACAACTAAGGATCGCGAAATGCTGACAATGCCTAACGGTATTCCGCTGCCGTTGCGAGACGGTTACGGATTCAAACCGACAAGCCCTATCGTCCGCTCTCGATTCGTGAGCGGTCGAGCGAGGAATCGGCGGCGCTACCTGAGTGTGCCAACAGAGGTATCTGTTTCGTGGCTGTGCAATGCCGAACAGGCTCCAATGTTTGAGGGGTGGTGCAAGTGGGGGATCGGCTGGGCCGATTGGTTCATGTGTCCCATCCGAAGCCCGCTCGGCCTGACGATGACGCAGGCCCAGTTCACGGACATCTACGACGGCCCCACGTTGGTGGGCGTCAACCTCTGGCGATACACCGCTGTGTTATCGCTCTTTGAAATGCCGGTTATTTCAGAAGCAGAACTGACCGACATGATGGCAGGGATTGATATCGGGGTGATGAATTCCAACCTGCGCAGCCAGCTGAAGCGCTGGTACACAAAGTCTTGGCCAGGTGCGACGTAGCCCTGGGATTGAGCGCACCGAAATTTCCAGCCCACTACTCAGTGGGCTTTTTTTTGTCTGGAGAAAATATGAGCGGACCTTCGGATCTCGCGAGGCTGACGGCGACGATTGACACAGCGAATGAGCTGTTTCTGTCGGAAGTGCCAGAGATGATCGACGTGGGCGGCGGGGTAATGCGCCCCACCAACGCCAAGGTGTTGGCCGACCTGGCAACGCAGATGACCGGAGCGCTGATCTATACCTCGGTTGTTCTTGGCCTGGCTGGCACTGTTTCGGGTGGAATGTTCAGCGTCAAATCATCTGCTGCAGATGAGTACATCACCCTTTATCGTAATGATGCCGGGGTGCCAGTTCAGCTCGACACCTACCCCAATGCTACCGCCCTGGCGAACGTCGCTGGTCGGATCGCAGGCTATACACCAACTGCTGAGGCAGAAGTCACGGCTCTGGTGGTCGTCAACAAGGAGAGGGGGGTCGTGGCTCGCGTCACGAACAAGAGCCTTGTTCTACCGGCCATGAAGCTATCGGCTGTAGATGGCCGAACCATTCTCAGGAACCAAGAAGGCGGAGCAGTTCTGTATGAAGACGGCCGGCGTGCGCTTTTTGGCTGGATGGAGCATCGCCCTACAACTCGTCAGGGCACCTACGTAACCAACCCTGAAGGGGGGTTGATCTGCGATCTCTCGGGAACTATTAACGTCGATTCGGCGGAGACTGACCCGTTCGCGGCGGGTGTGATGTTCTCACCGCTACTTGTTACAGCCGATGGCTTTGAACAGACGCTATACCTCAAAAACCTGCTTCCCAAGCGCGGCTTGGCACCAAGCGTCACCGTTTCATTGAACAGCACATCAACATCTGCCAGCGAGACAGGGCCTGAACTGAAGCTTTCTCCAGGCAAATACGGCACCGGGGCGGTGCTGAACTTGCGCAGCATTTCGCTTCCTGCGGCACGGCATTTCGCAAATGTTGTGGTGAAGAACGTGCCGGTTCAATCGACTCCCAAAGTCGTGAAGGTGCTGATGATTGGCGACAGTATTGTGAACCGCCAGGGTGGATTTCTGCTGAAGCAGGTGCTGCAGGCGCTCAACATCACTGCCGTGTTTGTCGGCACGCTGCGCGGCTCGTCGAGTGCGAGCGATCCCAACAACTTCACTGGAGAGCTGGGAGAGGGCCGAGAAGGCTGGGAGACGGGCGACTTCACCTACGCGATCGCGGATCGCGCCATAGTTGTCGCGCCGGGCGAGGAGGCTGCCTATACGGCGCTGGCCAAGTCAGATCAAATGTTGCGCAATCCGTTTTTGCGGGCGGCGTCGGGGGGCGATCCTGGCTCGGTGGTGCGTAACGGCTACGTCTTTGACCCGGCGTTCTATCAGAGCCGATTCGGGCTAGAGACCCCTGATGTGGTCATCCATTCGCTTGGCACCAACGATGTGCGCGATCGCAGCGCCGAGACGATCTATGACGCGGTCCTCGCCAATGACACCCTGATTCATTCGCAGATCCGTGCAGCCTGGCCATTGGCCAAGATTGTCCGGATGTTCCCCGGAACCGCGATAAACACCGCTCGCGACGCGCTTTGGGAGTCGCACTACCTGCCAATGCTCCGCGCGATTCAGCAGGCCGCCGCCAACCTCGCGGATTCCAAGTTGATCGTGGCTCCGACCTGGGCACTGACCAATCCCGAAACCGGCTACGCCTTCTCGGCGACTTCGCCAGGGACTGATGGCTTCTACACCGGCGACTGGACGGACGCAATTCACCCTATTCATTCAACACGACAGCGCTTGTACGAGGTCGTCGGCGCTTACTCCGCCGCCGCCTCCCTGAACATCATCTGATCAAATATAGGAAAACTACATATGGGCGTAGCAATCACTACAGACGGCGCAATCACACCAACTCGCTTTGTAATCGCGAATGTTGATCGTGGGCTGGAGCTCTGGCACGAGTTTGATACCAGCGTTTCGAGCTTCAACCTGAACAAAGCGCCAGGTAAACCTAACTCGGTGATTATCGGTTCGCCCGTGGCTTATCCGTCCCACGCACGCTTCAAAGGGTTGAGCAACTTCATTCAAACGATGGTTGGTGATAGCGACGAAGTCACGATCATCGTGGTTGCCCGGAGCGTACTTCTTCCAACAGGCAACGCCGACGGCTCCATTCTGGTTGGTGGGTACACAGGCACTTCGGTAACTCCAGGTATCACCGGGTCGGCGGCGGGCGCTAACATTTACCTGGCCAACCCAACATCAGCTACTGGTTCTGCGAGCCGCAATGATGGTTCGGGAGTTGCCACTGCGGCAGGCGTAAGCGGCAACGGGATTATCCCTACCGGCTGGTCTATTCGCTCTGTGCGTGCGAAAACTGGATCCCCAACTGTTCTGACCGATCATACTGCTGGCCTGACTTTTACCGGTACTAGCTCCCTGCAGCGTGCGCTGAACGGCAACAAGTACCGAATCGGTTCGGGCACATCGGCCTTCACCGGCGAGTGTGATGTCTCCATGGCGGCCATTTTTTCCGCCTACCACAGTGATGCGGAACTCCAGGCGAACCTGGACATGATCCGACTGCGTCTAACGCGACTCGGAATCAACGCTTAAGGGTACCTTAGAATAAAGAACGAGAAAAAACATAAAGTGCGGTCAGTAGCCAAGCTCACCGCACTTCGATTTAGCCAATGTATGGTGGCTTCGCCATTACTGTAACCAGTGCATCGAGCCCATCTTCATGTGTTTTTTTAAGTTGCTTGATTTGAGTTGTCACGCCTGTAAGCCCCAATAGTGATAGGGCGTCCAGCTGCGCTGGAGTGTCGAAAATCAACAGATAAACTCCAGTGTTGGCTGTTCCCATTTGTATTACTATCCCTGTTCCAACTCCTTTTACGTCATGCCCGAGACTGTGCAATAGTCCGCCGAGTTGTTCGGCGTAAGTTTTTGCCTCGAAGTCATGGCCGTTACATTCAATCTGTATCTTCAGCTTTCTATTAATCCTAGCTGAAGAATCTCTGATTTCTTTTTCTGTTTTTTTTGAAATGCTACGTCTTTCTACGGCTTTCTGTAGCTCAAGTCTTTCTTTACGCTCTTTCTCAAGCTTGATCTGAAGCTCGAGATTTTGTTTGGTCAATATTTCAGTGTTCGCATTTGCTTGTGCAGCAGCGTTATTTGCTTCAGCGCTTACGCTATTGGCCTTGGCAATCGCTTCGTCGGAGTAACGCGCCAGAGTTGATGCAGACATGTAAGTAAGTACGCCGGCTATTGCAGTAACAAAGCCAGCCGAAATGGCAATTATGGATGCGTAAGAATTTATCGTGTTAGCTATTTCTTGTGACACGTTAAGCATAGTTTTTTTCTTCATGTTCTTTGCTTTGATGGGGTTGATGGTTTATTTGAACGCTTTTTTATATGGCCATGATTTTTCCACTGATCAGCGCTTATGCTCTGTATTTTGCCCTCTAGCTTAGCGGAATAAGTAGCGACTGGAAGAATTCCTCTATTAATTTTTCCGCCCCGTGCGGTTAATCGCTTGGAAAAAAGTATGCCGATCACCATGCAGCAGTTGTTGCAGATCTTCCCCAACGCCGGCCCAGTTGCCGGCGTTTTTGTGTCCGCGCTAAATGACGCGATGGCACGCTTCAAGATTCAAGGTTCGTTGCGTGTTGCCGCGTTCCTGGCACAGGTCGGGCACGAGTCCGGTCAGTTCCGGTACGTGAAGGAGTTTGGCGGCGACCAGTACCTGAGCAAGTACGATACCGGCACGCTGGCTAAGCGCCTGGGGAATACGCCGGAAGCTGACGGTGACGGCCAGAAGTACCGCGGGCGCGGCCTCATCCAGATCACCGGGTACGACAATTACCTGGCGTGCAGCAAGGCGCTGTTCGGCGACGCTCGCTTGCTGCGCACCCCTGAACTGCTGGAGCAGGCCGAGTGGGCTGCGAAGTCGGCGGCGTGGTTCTGGAGTTCGCGGAAACTTAATGCCCTGGCTGATGCTGGTGAGTTCAGCGCGATCACCCGGCGCATAAATGGAGGCTTAAACGGCTTGGCCGAGCGACTTACCTTCTACAACACTGCGTTGAAGGTGCTGGCATGACCACCATCTGGCTGCGGATCCTTCCTTATATAACTGCGCTGGCGTTTGTAGTCGGCGCGCTGTTCGGGGCCTATCACCGCGGCGTAACGGTTACGGAGGAAAAATGGCAGGGCGAGTGGAGTGCCCGCGACACCCGTGACGCAGTCGCCAATGCGAAAAACGAAGCTACCGAGCGTACAAAAGAACAGGCCTACCAACACTCAATCGATAAGGCGGTTCAAGATGGCCAATAGATCATTGACCAAGTTACAGCTGATGCTGCTGCCGATCGCGCTTCTTCTCACGGGCTGCGCGGGACAGTTGACGACCTTACCCGTCGACTCGCAGCCAGTGAAGCGAGCGGCCATTCCTGCACTGCCTCCGCAAGCAAGACAGCTGCCCGCTACGCCACTGTGCTTGCCGACGTGCTCAAGCGCGCTGACCAGCGAGCGGGCGACCTGGCTGAAGCTGCTGACCAAGCCCGTTCTCGAGGATTGATCTGCGAAGAGGCGTATGACGGGTTGAAGGCGGCGCCTTAATGCCTTCACCACAACGGCTTACGCGTTTTGGGCAATTCTGCTACTAATCCTGCTCCGTTTAATCCACGTCATCGAAGGCTTCTCAATAAAGATATGTATTAGAAGTGATGCCAAGTACGCGCAAACTGTAGCTGTCGCTATCGAAGCGTATGTGCCGAATCCGTGATCCACCAGCACATACATAATGGCGTAGCCAAACAATGCGTGTACTACATAAAGTGGATAGCTGATGTCGGAAAAGTGAGAGAGCACCTTGTTTTCTTTGATGCTGTTTCGAAGCAGGAAGCAGATGTAAAATACGGCCATCGCAATAATGTAGCCGATTATCCATTGTTTTATATAGCTTGCGGGTTCTGCTACTCCCAGCCAAAGGAGTAGAATTAATGCGAATACAGTTGTCTGTAGAATCCAAAATTCCTTTGTGGTTATTTTTCTGTTTAGTAGTGAATAATAGGCTGTCCCTAGCAGAAGCAATAACCCTGCGGCGACCTGAACACCCATAAGGTAGCCTTGTGTCTTAAATGTTAAGGTCGATGCGGCCGCAATAGCCAATGCAGTCGCTAGGTATTTTTTTATGTCGAAATCTAAAACTCTTGCTCCAAATACGCACATTACCAAGTAGAAGTAAATTTCAACTTCCAAAGTCCAACTGATTCCGTCAATTCTATCTACTCCCAACGGAGCGCGGGTAATCACGCCAAAGTGCGCGAGCATGTCCCCGATGGAAAACATGAAAGGCCTGTCTGTATAATATGAAAGGCAATATAGGGAAAGCATTACAACGCAAAATCCAGCTATGTAAACCGGATAAATGCGGATGGCGCGCCGATATAAGAAACCAAGCTTGGTATCACTTCTCAGTGAGAATGGAATCACAAGTCCACTTACGATAAAAAACACGCCTACTCCGAACTGCCCAAAAACAATGCAGTAATCAGATAAGACAGATAGTGGAAATTCTAAGCTAGGAAAGTTCTCTAGCTTAGGCACTTTCATTAGGTCGGAAATTCCAGGATGCATTACCCAGAAAATCCCAATGTAGTGGGATATCAGCACGGCAATCGCGCCGACACCTCGAAGGATGTTGGCAAAAACAATTCTTTCGCTCGTCATGTACATTTCCGACAGGGGTGAAGATCGGCGCCAAGATTACCATTTGTTGCTTTTCAGGTCGCGGATTTGGATGAGGGGAGCGGACGCTGGCGCTAGGCTACCAGGTCTTCTATGAGGATGCCTTGAGGGCCATATGCCTCTACCTTCAGCCGATTAATCAAATGAAATGGAGTCGGAATGGAAGGTGTAGAGCTAAGCCCGAAGATCGAGCGCGAAGCCGACAAGCTTCTTGATCAGATCGCTCGGGCGGATTCGATGATTGTTGCAGCGAAAGCTGGCGCACGCGCTGAGGGGTTCGTTCTTGGCCTGGAATCGGCCCGCGCGCTGAGTGAGGCAACCATTGATCGGCTCTATGTCATCTTCGATTCCGCGACTGAAGAGCGGCTCAGGGCACTGGCCCCAACTTAGAACAAACCGTCTTCCTCGGCTGGCTTGATCAAATCAGGCCCCTGATTGCGCACGTTGCCTATTGCCCGATCTACCTTGAACCACTCGAACGCCTCGGAGGGTTCGCCTTGGTGCATGACCATCTGTTCTGCGCGCTCCTTTGGCGTGGCCGGGTCGAGCCATTCTCGGGCGAGTTCTGGCGATAGCGTCACAGGTCGGCGGTCGTGTATATCGACCATACCGCCAGCGCTGTCGGCGGTGATTATCACAAAGCCGTCGTGCTCGCTGGGCTCATGCTCAGCGTTCGGATATTGGCCGATCGCTGCACACAGGATTGGCGACCGGTTGCGCCGGCGGATCAGGTAGGGCTGCTTCTTCGGTCCGCCTTCATCCACCCATTCGAACCAGTTGTTGATCGCGATGATCGTCCGGTGCGGCCAGATGGCACGGAAGAAAGGGCCGTGACTTTCTCCACCCTGGCATTGATTGGTGCTGCGCGGTCCTTGGCCCAGTGCGGGCGCCACCCCCAGCGCACCATGTCGGCGTGCAGGTATTCGCCTTCCTGGTGAAAGATGGCGAGCTGGGTTGTTGGAGCGGCGTTGAACCGCTCGAGCAGTTGGTCTCCTGAATTTTCGTCATGAGTTGTAGTCCACTACTCTACTCCGTCACTTAATCAAAAATTTATGGAAGTCAGTACCGTGCTAGCCAAAAGAAAGTTAAAGATTAAAGATTCAATATTTTTTATGGCTCCCTTGTCGTTGATGTGTGCCCTATGGTATCAGCCAGCGAGCGCGCAAGAGGTTGGAGGCTGTCAGCTGCCAAACTCCGGAAGGTTAAGTGGTGCCATAGAGTTACAATCGAACTGCACTTACCCGCAAGGCATAACTGTCAGTGACTCTAATACGCATATCGACTGCAAAGGCGCAACGCTGGATGGGAAGCACTCAGAAAAAATAGGAATTCTTATCAGTAGCGAAGGACGCTCTCTGAGAAATGTCAGCGTTAAAAACTGCACGGTAAAGAATTTTTCCCAGACAGGTGTCTTGGTGACGTCAGAAATTCCTAACTACAAAAGATCTAACGATCACGAAAAAAACTACAATGAAACGCCGACTAACGTAACGCTGGACTCTTTGAATGTTTTATCCAATGATGGCGCCGGTGTTTACTTTCACAGTTACGTGTCCAATTCAACTCTGAAAAACTCAAGAATCGAAAAATCTAAAGCGGAAGGCATCTACCTTGACCAAAGCTCGAGGGGGAATCACATACTTAACAATACAATAAAAAACAATGGTGAACTCGACGGTCCCAATAGTGGCCAAAGGGTAGGGCTGGCTATTGATTCCTCCGCCAAAAATCTGGTTGAAAACAATAAGTTTATCGGGAATTTTGGGGGCGGTGTATTTTTATACAAAAACTGCGGTGAAAACTTCAGCAAAGGAATGTCTGTTATTCGATGGCAGCACAGCGATGAAAATACAATAAAAAATAATGTGTTTGATGGCGAAAAAGTAGGAGTCTGGATTGCTTCGCGACAAAGCTCAAATCTTCAGAGAAAAGATTGTGGAGATAAGCCGCTAGATGCAGATGGCAAGTACTACCAAGATTTCGCCAACAATAACACCATTACCGGGAATAAATTCTGCCGAAACAAAACCTATATAAGAGTGGAGGGTGACAATAATACAATCACAAACAATCGATCCGATAATAATGGTAGGTGGGTTGTCGAGCCGACATCTATGAAAACACGCCTAACCGGCATCCCCACAACAGGAAATAAAATCACCAACAACAGCTTTGAAAAGTGTGAAATATAGCTGGCTGGCCAAAAAAATGACTGAACACCTGGCTTTAAAATTGCGATCGCAGTTCGAAGACTTTATCGAAGAAGCCGGCCAATGTACCGCCACTGAGGTCGTTACGGATTATCAGCGGCGGATCAGCCCAGCGTGACGAGCTGTAGGAGGAGGCATTGCGATCGGCAAAGGCTTTCGGCGATTCCTATGCGGCATCCCAAGGCTTTGCCGCTGAGAAGTCACTCCGGAGTCATCATTACCGCGAGCGTCATTTTGATGAACTCCTCGTTCTTGTCGATGGTGTCCAGGGCGCCGCGGACGTTATCGGCGACCTCGGCGCCGCCGTGGTGTTCGACCCAATTGGACAGTTCCATGATGGCGGCTTCCAGGGCGAGTTGGTTTTCGTTGATTTTGAAAAGCAGGGAAGGGAGCAGGTCTGAGTTCGGCATGGGATTTCCTCTATGTCGGAAACCAGCGTAGCAGTCGGCGATACATTGGCTTGAAGGGAGAGGGGTACACATTCGGCAGAACGCCGGAATGGGAGTAAAAAGCTGTCTAAAACTACCTCTGGCTTGCTCGGTTTCATTGACCCGAAAGGCGCCTAAGTCGGGCTAGAGTTTTAGACAAATGACAATGCATATCCTTGAAACACAAGGCCTCTAGGCTATTTCCATAAGTACTGTTGCAGTAGCGGTGCCAGGGGAGCGACGGGCGAGCTGGACGATTGATTAGGTGGCGCAAGGGCGGTATAGAAGAAGGATTATTTTCTCGCCATGGAAGAGCTCCAAATGAAGCACATAAAAATACTGATGCCAGTTTTTATCTTCCTGGGGCTGGCCGGCTGCATGTCTGCTGACATGGTTTCCTCTCCAAATTCTGGATCCGCCTACGCCCCTGTAAACGAAAGCTCGAGATCCGGAATTGTGAAGTACCTGAACGCCGGAGCAGACTATGTTCGTAAACAGCGCCGCGAGGATGCTTATAAGCAGATGCATGACGCTTGCAACGGCTCCTACAAAATTGATGCCGAAGGCTCAAATGCGGAAGGCGGATCGGTCATAAACTCCGGTGGGGCATCTATTTGGACTCAGACCAATTACTGGTACATCCAGTTTTCCTGTGTTCGATAAAAGCAAAGCCCCGAAGGTTCGCGGCTCCGGGGCTTCTATTTTCGCCCGCATCCCTTAATGCCTGGCGAACGTGGCGGCGAGATTACCAGCGTTGAATCGGTGACTCACTACCTGCGATGGGCGGATTGTTTTCGGTCGGCAGGACGCCGAAGGAGGACAGAAGCTATACCGGCTTTGCGAGGGGCTGAAACCGACCCGTTGCCGTAAAGGGATTACGACAGCGAAAATTATTATGCCAACGGGTAGAGTTACCTCCAATCTTTTTTGCCATGAGTTCGACTATGACACGCCATTGGTCTGAAGACCCCTACTGGACAGAGGCTGCTGACCGCTTCTACGAGCGTCGCGAGGAAGGGACGAAGCAGCTCGTCATTGACCTCGATGCCATCAGCGAGACGCTATACGATGGGGATGGTCCAGCATACCGAGCGCTTGAGGCCATGCTGTCGGTGCACGAGCATGAGGGCTGGGATGGATGCCGCGGGGCTCCACGAATTGTCCTGGCACTGCTGCAGATACTCAGCGAGCAGGGCCGCAACTCTAAGCAATAAATTCATTATTTAGAGCTGTAAGCGGTCGGCAGGACGCCGGGGAGGGTAACAAAGCGTGCGTGACTTTTGCGTGACTTCCTCACGCACCTATAAGCTCTTGTAGGCATTCGGTTGCAGCGAGCGCCAGTAAAAACGGCCATTACAAAGGGGCTTGCATGGGCCCTGCGTGCATGGGGTGCTAGGGGTCGAGTGTTCGAATCACTCCGTCCCGACCATATTTCCTGATTAAAATCAGACACTTAAGCCGATCATCTAGATCGGCTTTTTTGTGCCTGCGCAAAACCCGCGCAAAACCCGCGCAAAACTAGCCGGTGATTTCGCTGATATTCAGGTCCCGATTTCCTCGGCCCCCAGATGGCGTCCTCGTGGTCGCGCTGGTAGTTTTTGGTCATGCCCTCGCTCGCATGATCTGCGCGTGGATCGTCGGATTGGTGGGGTATCCAAGCAGTAATTGGCGATGTCTCCATTCAGGCGCCCTAAGTGGGGGGGACCGTTCGTCGGCGCTCGCGCACGATCAACAAATTGCCAAGTCGATGAAGTAGCCCAAAAAAAAGACAGGTTCTTATGCGACCACTAATCCTCGATTTGCCGAATGGGCGTGAGCTCGCAAATGAACTTGATCTTGCAATCGGGCAGATGATGGCCATCCCGGTCGAACTAATCGGTGGCACAGAGTGGCTGGCGGCTTCCACCAGGCAGCAGCAAGCCTTCCAAAAATGGCGAGAGTATCTTCAGCTCATGGCTGATGGGCGAGTAAATGTCGAGTCGTTAAGGGTCGCCTGATTTATGGCCCGTTGTAGATGAGTCGGTGCAAGTAGAGCGGGGCTGCTATAGACAGGAGGATCATGTCTTGCCAACGGCCTCTCGGTCATATGCGAGGGTTGCATGGCGTCAACAGCACTGCACGGCGCAGGGCCGGTGCTGACCGCAAATGAAAAAGCCCGACACTGGGTCGGGCTTTGCAATCACGTAGCCAATTCCTTTTGGCTGACTGCATTGTGCTTGGCAAGTGTGACGAAGGCGTGACGGGAGTGCATATCAGGTGAAGACCTGATTTCTGACGATGCAAGGGAAACGCGCCTAAGCTCAACCCAGCTTCCATAACAATTAAAGGCCGAGGTGCAGCGTGAGTATCAAAAGCACTAGCTTTACGATCATTGTCCTTGTGTTATCAGGCTGCGCCACTTCCGGCAGCGAGCCCATGAAGCCTGTACCGCCTTCTGCGGTGACCCTGGACGACGCGCAGATTCGAGCGGCCTTGACCGGATATAAACTGAACAATGTCAACAAACCATCATCGTTGAGTTTTAACGCTGACGGGTCGGAAATCTTCAAAAGGTCTGGGGCTGAGCCTCTGACGGAACGATGGAAAGTCAAAGACGGAATTCTATGTATTGAATCCCCGGGCTACCCCATGGAATGTGCGCGAGTGAAAGCGGACAAAGATGACTACTGGTTTGTCAGTACAGACAGCGGCGAGGTGCGTTATCAGTTCACCCGGTCTCCCCAGTGAAGCGAAAACCGTCGCGGGGTGCAAAACGCAAAACTGACCTCAATGCAAAACCCTGCGACTCTCTCCAATCCTGATCCGGTCGAGCGCCCGGTTCAATGCATCCAAGGCATCAAGAAGGGCTTTCGCCTCAGCTTCCCGGCCATCTCCCCACAGTCTTTCCGCCATCTTGTTCAGGGCCTGGATGGACCTTTCAATGTCTGCAGCGGTTGCTGCGGGTGTATCTGTCTGCCGCTTCTTTGGCATTTTCAATATTGCTCCGTGCTCGATTTTAAGCGTGTGCCACAGGCGCAGCGGGGAGATAGTGGAAGCCACTATCTCGTAACGTGACTCGTAATGGCCAGTTTGAATCCGACACTCCAGGCATTCATAACAGACCACAGATACATTTGGCGCGCATCGTTTTTGTAGACAATCTCATGTCTAATTGCCACTATCGCGCGTCTTGTACCTGAACCGGATTTTTTCCATGCGTAAGCTACTTTTTCTTGTAATGCTGGCTGTTGTGGTAACCGGCTGCTCCAGCCGTAAAGACTTTTACGCAACCGGTGGGAGCCGGGCGGATGGTTCGATCGACATGGCTTACGACTTCAAACCCTTTGAGACTCCGATCGTTGACTATAAGCAAGCAGAATCGATTGCAAATAGTAAATGTGCGGTTTGGGGTTACAACCGAGCCGAACCTTTCGGCGGGCAAACCCAGAATTGCCAGGTTCGCGATGGCTGGGGTAACTGCACGGCTGGCCAGATGATCGTCAAATATCAATGCATTGGAAACATCACGCCATCTAACCAGACCACAGTTCCTACGCTCACCACTGTTCCGGTTGGACTGCTGACCCCTGCTCAGTACAAAGAATCACGCGTCAAAGCGTTAATGGATCAAAATCTCCCCTACGCCGAGTACCAAAAGCAGTATCAGGTGATAATGGCTGAGTAATTTTAACAACGCTGGTTTTACTGTTCGGCTCAATTTCTCAGCATCTCTTTGCGGCCGTTTGGGAACTGAGCCAGTTCTTCATTCGAAACAAACTGCCTCTCCGCAACAGCGTGAAATGGAGGCGACGTGGTGGTTCAAGGTGCTTCGAGACATACTCAGCAATCAAATCCGAATCCGCAGGTCACAACACATGGAAGTCACACCGCAGCTCAATGAGCTATTTGCGTGCGATGAGTTCTTGGCACTAACTCAATACACGCGGGCATTCGACCCGTTTAGGGTGATGGGGGTAAGCACCAAGGAGCTACTGCACTCCAGGGTTATAGCAGCGTTTCTCAGCGCCAACGAACCTCATGGTCTAGGGAGCACTTTTCGTGACGAGTACGTGGCGTCACTAATGAACTGCCGTCAGGTAGGGGCTGCGCGACCTATCAATGCAACAATACTGGTAAACGCTGTCGGCGCTCATGCCAAGGTCGCTAGAGAACTAGCGGGAATCGATATCCTCCTCGACTTTCCCGACTTGCGACTGGTCCTTGCAATCGAGAACAAAATTCACGCGATTGATCAACCCAAACAGCTGAAACGCTATCAAGAATCACTGTGTGAACTCTTCCCGTATTACGAGCACCGAGCAATAGTCTATCTGACACCCACCGGGCGTGACTCCCCAACTGCAAACCTGGATTGCTCGCGTGTCCCTATTTACTACCAGTCCTATGCAATGATCGCAGCCTTGCTTAGGGGGTGCCGCCCCTTGGCTAGTCCACCGGCCGGTGTTTTTATTGACCAGTTCACCAGCCATATTGAGCGCTCCATGACCGACAGTTCCGAAATCAAGGCCCTCTGCTGGGGTGTCTTCGAAAAGAGCGAAGAAGCGTACGAGCATATGGCAAAACACCTTTTTTATTGCCGGCAACGTAAGTTCGCAACGCGATTCACCGCTCTAGAACTCGAGATAAGGCAAGGCAGCCAGTTCAAAGAATGGGGCAACGAGATCCAGACACGGATCGTAGAGGCCAGCAAGGGCGATAACCCCTATTTCGATCTAGATGTCAGGCTAAAGTCTTGGCCTGATGGTGTGTGGGTAAAGCTCTACAAGCACAACTGGCTCGGGGTGTTTCCGTTTTTTCTTGCACAGGATAGCGAAATGGTTTCTCAACGCCTTGAGCAATTCTGCACACCGTCACGCGATGTGCCGGACTGGATTGGTCACAAGTATGCATCCCTCAGGTTTCAGCTGAAAACTGATCGGGCAGTGAGCGAGAACGGCAATCGCGCTGCAGATTCTGACTACAACGCGGCCCTTACTCGTGTACGTGAATGCATTGTGGAGATCAACGATGCACTAAATGCGACGCATTCCTTGCCCGCCGAATTGTCAATTGCCTGATTGGGCACGTGAATCCGTAAGCCATAACGGTCTTGTTCTGGAAGGCTTATATCGAGGGGCAATTGTCAGCCAGGACAAAGACGGTTTGTGCAAAACCTCCGCTGGAGACCACGATTTACCATTTGGATAAGGGTAAACAAGCGGATTTTTTGCCATACGTCGATGCGCCCGCTCAACAGTGAACTGGATTGGAAGGAAGAGAAGCAGCGAAACGCGACTCAAGGTCCAGGACATCGCCTGAGCATTGACTGAGGTGCAGGGCACGCATATACAGGTGCCCTTTGCACAGTTTAGTCAACGCAGGAAACGTAAATGAGCGATGAGATTGATATTCCTGAGCCCGAGCACGACCATCTGCTCGATCATGAATTCCACGATGATGAACCCTGGGTTGAAGAAGACGCCCAGGGCATTCTTGACGATGAAGACGAAGAAGATGATGACCTTGATTTTCTTGATTCGATTGATCAAGAGGACAGGGGCGACAATATCAAGGATTGCTAGGATGGCTGCGTTTTTTCAAGGAGGAAGCCAATGAAATACTCAAGGCCCTGAACGCAGCCTCAGAACGTTTTCTCAGCAGGTTTACCCGCAAGCAGTTTTTCTTTGCTGGCATCGCGGTCACCGCGGTCACCTATTCGTTGGCCTATACAGTCCCTGTATACAAGTCCCTTTACCTGGCCATGATCGGTGGTTGGCTGTTCGGTATGATGTTCGCGAGCTTTCATCCTGCCAAATGAGCTCGGAAATCGAGCAGCCAACTTTATTGATGAGGGTTGAATGGCCTATTTTTCCGACAATTTGAACGCTCTGCCGGGGCTGGCGCATGCATTCGACGAAGCCTGCGATACCCGCACACCCGCGGGCCTGTTTTATTGTGCCCAGAAGCATGGTGCCAACGTTATTGAGGTCGGTGATGAGCAACTGGCTGGAATCATCGCTGGGGATGCGGTGTTCACCCGTACAACACGTCCAATAGGCATCGTGACGGCAGATTGCCTGCCCATACTCATTGGTTCTACAACGGATCAGTTCGTTGCAGCCATACATGGCGGCTGGCAGGGATTAACGGCAGGGATAATCGAAAACTCCTTCAATGCCTTCCGTCTAGCTGGCATTTCTTTGGACAATTTGCAGGTGGCAATAGGCCCAGCCATACAGACATGTTGCTATGAGGTTGGAGGGGCCCTTGCCGACAAGATAGAACAGGTGCATGGGTACTTGTGGCGCGGGAGGCAGGCCCCTTGGTCAACCACTCGCGAAATGTCAGGGATGACCTCCAATTTCCGTCAAGCGCCCGCCAGTCACGGCGAGGCCTGGTTTGATCTCACTCTTTATTGTCTTTATTTGCTGGAGGCGTCGGGAGTGGATCGTGCTCAAGTGCAGACAGCAGGCGTATGCACTTATTGCGCAGGGCAGAACTGGGGCAGTTACAGGCGACGAACTCATCGAGTAGAGGAAAAAACCTATCAGTACTCATGGATCTGCCTAGGGGATGTTGATGCTTGAAGGCGTCATCATGAATGCGAAGGTCGTGGGAATGCAAAGGAGGATCGAGGGCCCTTAGCAGGACCCTCGCTTCAATTCTCGATCTCGTACCAGTGAAGGCAACACTAGTATGGGATCAACCGCTTAGTTGGCGGTCTTCAGCTGCCCTTGCGCGCTCGATCCGGTGCGCGTAATCACGGTCAGGATCGACAGGGCAGCAATCACCAACCCTGGTGAGGTCGCCAGCAGCACGCCAGTGGTGCCTGCACCGGCTGCGAGGATCTGCCCGGCGGCCAGGGGGCCTGCCACCGAGCCCAGGCGGCCGATGGCCACGGCGGCGCCGACACCGGTGGCGCGCACTGCGGTTGGGTAGGACGGTGGCGCCAGGGCGTAGAGCACCAGTTGCGCCGCCATGACGAACAACCCGGCGGCAAACCCGGCGATCGCCATCGGTACGATACCCACCGCGAGGCCGACCCCAGCCAGCGCCGTCAGCAACCCGGCATAGACGAACAGCACGACCTTGACGCCGTTGCAACGGTCCAGGAGCAGGCCGCCGAGCAGCGAGCCGAGGGCGCCGCCGATGTTGAACAGCATTTGCACCATGCCCGCCTGGGGTTTGCTGAAGCCCTGTTCCAGCAGTAACGAAGGCAGCCAGTTGAGCAGCATGTACATCACGGTCAGGGTGAAGAAATAGCTCAGCCACAAGGCCAGGGTGTTGCGTGTGCGACCTTCGCCGAACAGCGCCTGTGCGCTGGAGGGGCGCAGGTTGCCAGTAGCTGAATGTTGCTGGCGGAAGGCGCTGGATTCGGGCAGCAGCAGGGCCATCAGCGGTACGACCAGCAAGGGTGCCAGGCCGCCGATGATGAAGGTGGTCTGCCAGTGTTCACTGGAAAACATCGCCACCACCGCCGCGAGTGCACCGCCCAGGGGAACTCCGCAATACATGACGCTGATGGCGGTGCCGCGGTTGCGTTCGCTCACGGCTTCGGCGCACAGGGCGATCAGGTTGGGCAGGGCGGCGCCCAGGCCCAGGCCGGTCATGAAGCGCACCAGCAACAGGCTGGAGTAGCTCTCGACGTAGGCTGTGCAAAGGGAAAATACGCCAAACAGCAGCACGGCACTGACGAGGATTTTCTTGCGGCCGATGCGATCGGCGATCCAGCCGCCAAAAAATGCTCCGGGCAGCAGGCCGATGATCCCGGCGCTGAACACCCAACCCATCATCTTCGGGTCCAGGGCAAAACTCTGGCGCAGCCCGGCGGCAGCGGTGCCGGCGGCCTGCAGATCGAAACCCTCGATCAGCGCAACGATAAAGCACAAAGCGATTGTCAGCGTCGAACGACGCGATGGGCTGTCCATGGGTGAAACCTCATTGTTGTTTTTGTTGTGGAGTCGAGCCGTCCCATCGCACAGGGTACGCGGAAGATGACTGCCGATGAATAAGATAACAAAGATAACTAAAAAATGAACTGCCTCATGAAAATCCGAAAAATCAGCCGATAAGGCTTATAAATCAACTACTAAGATCATGATGAAGCGGCTAACTGGAAAATAGATAATAATATTAATGTTCGATTATCGGTCATTCGCCGTTGACAGCTGTCATCGGCTGTTTCCATTCTCTGTTCGCGAAGCCGGCTGCAGTGCGCTCCCCCGGCAGCACAAACAACAATAAAAAATGGAAATCGAACATGCCAAATCTCCCCACGCACGACGTTGCGACGGCGTCAGCCACCTGTGTGCCCGGTATCAACCGAGGGTTGGTCCTGGCGCTGCTCGGCTTGAGCGTCCTGCCCACCCAGCTTCGCGCCGCTGGTTTTATCGAAGACAGTCACGGCACCTTGACCCTGCGAAATTACTACCTGGACCGTCAATACAAGGACGATGGCGCCAAGACCGCCGCCCAGGAGTGGGCTCAGGGTTTCATCATGAACATGGAGTCTGGGTTTACCGAAGGGCCGCTGGGTTTTGGCCTGGACGTTCGCGGGCTGCTGGGGGTCAAGCTCGACTCCGCGCCGGATCGCAGCGGCACCGAGTTGTTGCCGGTGTCGGCCAGCGACAATCGTGCGGCGGATGAGTACTCGCGCCTGGCCCCGACCGCCAAGCTGCGTTTTGCCCAGACCACGGTGAAGTCCGGGGACGTGTCGATCTTCCTGCCGTTTGCCTTTGCCAGCCCCTCGCGATTGCTGCCACAGACCTTTCGCGGCACCACCCTCAGTTCCAGGGACTTCGATGGCCTGACGCTGAACACCGGGTACATCGATCGCATCGACAAGCGCAATTCCACCAACTATGAGGCGATGACCATCGCTTCGCCCAACCGGCGCTTCAACGCCACTGCCACGACTTCGCACATGGCCTACCTGGGGGGCGATTATCAGGTCAGCAAGACGCTGAGCCTGCGGGCCTACCACGCGGAAGTGGCCGACTTGTACCAACAGGACACCTTTGCCTTGCTGCATGACCTGCCCCTGGGCGGCGGGACATTGACCAGCGACCTGCGCAGTTTCTTCAGTCGCGAGGATGGCAGCGCCAAGGGCGGTGAAGTGGATAACCGCAACGTCTCGGGGCTGTTCAGCTACCGTTACGGCGGACACAAGCTGGGCATCGGCTATATGCATTCCAGTGGCGACTCGGCGACGCCCTACATCTCCGGGACAGAGTTGATGGGGATGAGTGAGCTGACCATGGCGTCTGACTTTCTCAACGCCAAGGAGCGCACGTGGCAGGCCATCTATGACTACGACTTCGTCGCGTCCGGAGTGCCCGGGCTGAGGGGGCGGTTGCGTTATTTGCGTGGTGACAATATCGAGCTGGCAGCCTTCAACGCCGAGGGCCGTAAAGAGCGAGAATTCCAGATGGAGCTGGGCTATGTGGTGCAGAGCGGTCCGCTGAAAAACGTCGCGCTGGTGGCGCGCAAGGCGATCTACCGCAACGATTTCCCAAGCGGCGCGGCATTTCGCGATGAAAACCAGACCCGACTCCTGGTGACCTACACCTTGCCGATCTGGTAACCGCCTGCAAGCTTCTCACCGGCACGCCCCTTGGGGGGGGGGCGTGCGTCACTCCTGATAAATCTTCTTCAGCAGCCGCAGCAGCTCTTCGCGCTCCTGATCGTCCAGCGCCGCGGTGGCGTCCAGGTCGCTTTGCGCGGCGATCTGGTTCAGTTCCTTGAGCAGGGTCTCGCCGGTCTTGCTGAGGAAGATCCCGTACGAGCGCTTGTCCGGCTTGCAGCGCACGCGCACTGCCAGCGCCCGGCTTTCCAGCTTATTGAGCAGCGGCACCACCTGAGGCGGCTCGATGGTCAGTGCCCGGGCCAGATCGGCCTGCATCAGGCCGGGGTTCTGATTGATGATCGCCAGGGCCGAAAACTGGGCAGGTCGCAGATCGTGGGCCGAGAGGCGGCCAATCAGGTTCTGGAACAGCTTGAGTTGTGCGCGGCGCATGGCGTAGCCGATCAGGTCGTTCAAGGCCGAATCGAGTGGTGCCTGCATCTCGGCGTTGTTCGACGGTGCCTCGATCGACTCGGCGAGGGGGGAGGGCTTGGCCATTGCGGGTGAGTCCTGGGGATTTTGGGTTAACAAGACTATCTATTTTGCCGGCGTTGACCGGTGATTGCTATGGCCAAAATCGCTGGCGTTCGGACAGCAGGGCGCTGCGCAGCGGGAAACTGGTTAATTTTATTAATAGTTAATTGACATAACTAATTCGCCGGTTTAATTTCCAGTCATCTTCAAACCAAGAACAAGAGAGCATCGTCATGAGCAATTACGAAGGTCGCTGGACAACGGTCAAAGTGGAAATCGAGGAAGGCATCGCGTGGGTCATCCTCAACCGCCCGGAAAAACGCAACGCCATGAGCCCGACCCTGAATCGCGAGATGATCGATGTCCTGGAAACCCTCGAGCAGGATCCGGACGCCGGTGTCCTGGTGCTGACCGGTGCGGGCGAAGCCTGGACGGCGGGCATGGATCTCAAGGAGTACTTCCGCGAAGTGGACGCCGGCCCGGAGATCCTTCAGGAAAAAATCCGTCGCGAAGCCTCGCAATGGCAGTGGAAACTGTTGCGCATGTACGCCAAGCCGACCATTGCCATGGTCAATGGCTGGTGCTTCGGCGGCGGTTTCAGCCCTCTGGTAGCTTGCGACCTGGCGATATGCGCCGACGAAGCGACGTTTGGCCTGTCGGAAATCAACTGGGGCATCCCGCCCGGCAACCTGGTCAGCAAGGCCATGGCCGACACCGTGGGCCACCGTCAGTCGCTGTACTACATCATGACCGGCAAGACCTTTGGCGGGCAGAAAGCCGCCGAGATGGGCCTGGTCAATGAAAGCGTCCCGTTGGCGCAACTGCGTGAAACCACTGTGGAGCTGGCGCGTAACCTGCTGGAGAAAAACCCGGTGGTGCTGCGTGCGGCCAAGCATGGTTTCAAACGTTGCCGCGAACTGACCTGGGAGCAGAACGAAGACTACCTGTACGCCAAGCTCGATCAGTCGCGCCTGCTCGACACCGAAGGCGGCCGTGAGCAGGGCATGAAACAATTCCTCGACGACAAGAGCATCAAGCCCGGCCTGCAAGCGTACAAACGCTGAGGTTCTGCGGTAGGTAGCCGGGCGCGGTTGCGTCCCGGTACTGCGGTTACATCGTTCTTAATGTATTCCCGACAAAGACTATAAAGAGGAATCACCATGCTGGACGTGCCCCTGCTGATTGGCGGCCAGTCGTGCCCCGCCCGCGACGGTCGAACCTTCGAGCGCCGCAACCCGGTGACCGGCGAGTTGGTGTCGCGGGTTGCCGCCGCCACCCTGGAAGATGCCGACGCCGCGGTGGCCGCTGCGCAGAAGGCGTTTCCCGTCTGGGCTGCCCTGGCCCCCAATGAACGTCGCACCCGTTTGCTCAAGGCAGCCGAACAATTGCAGGCGCGCAGTGCCGAGTTCATCGAGGCGGCTGGGGAGACCGGCGCCATGGCCAACTGGTACGGGTTCAACGTGCGGCTGGCGGCCAACATGCTGCGTGAAGCGGCGTCGATGACCACGCAGATCAATGGCGAAGTCATCCCCTCGGATGTGCCTGGCAGTTTCGCCATGGCCCTGCGCCAACCCTGCGGCGTGGTGTTGGGCATCGCGCCCTGGAACGCCCCGGTGATTCTTGCCACCCGCGCTATCGCCATGCCATTGGCCTGCGGCAACACCGTGGTGCTCAAGGCCTCCGAGCTCAGTCCTGCGGTGCACCGCTTGATCGGTCAGGTACTGCAGGACGCCGGCCTGGGCGATGGCGTGGTCAATGTCATCAGCAACGCACCTGAGGATGCCCCGGCGATTGTCGAGCGATTGATCGCCAATCCGGCGGTGCGCCGGGTCAATTTCACCGGCTCGACCCATGTCGGACGAATCGTCGGCGAGCTCTCGGCGCGCCACCTCAAGCCGGCGTTGCTGGAATTGGGCGGCAAGGCGCCGCTGCTGGTGCTCGACGATGCCGACCTGGATGCTGCGGTAGAGGCGGCCGCCTTTGGCGCCTATTTCAATCAAGGGCAGATCTGCATGTCCACCGAGCGCCTGATCGTCGATGCCAAGGTGGCCGATGCCTTTGTCGCCAAGTTGGCGGCCAAGGTCGCCACCCTGCGCGCGGGCGACCCCGCAGATGCGCAATCGGTGCTCGGTTCGCTGGTGGACGCCAGCGCCGGCACGCGCATCAAGGGCTTGATCGACGATGCATTGGCCAAGGGCGCGCGCCTGGTGGTCGGCGGGCAACTGGATGGCAGCATTTTGCAGCCGACCCTGCTCGACGGTGTCGACGCGAGCATGCGTCTGTACCGCGAGGAGTCCTTCGGACCGGTGGCCGTGTTGCTGCGCGGGGAAGGGGATGAGGCGTTGCTGCAGTTGGCCAACGACTCCGAGTTCGGTTTGTCGGCGGCGATTTTCAGTCGCGATACCGGGCGTGCCCTGGCCCTGGCCCAACGGGTCGAGTCGGGCATCTGCCATATCAACGGCCCGACCGTGCACGACGAGGCGCAAATGCCTTTTGGCGGGGTCAAGTCCAGCGGCTACGGCAGTTTCGGCGGCAAGGCGTCCATTGAGCATTTCACCCAGCTGCGTTGGGTCACCTTGCAGAACGGACCGCGGCACTACCCGATCTGAACAGGCGGGCAAGGCCGAAATAACAATAACAAGGCTGCAGCCAACGGCTGCCACGCTATCGCTGAGTCACCTGTGGGTGACTTGGTTTAGCGTGCCTCGACGGAGTACATGCACTTGAGTTCCGAATTCAGTTTACAAGCCCAAGCCCAGGCCAGCGCACCGCGCTATCGCCCCGTGTCCATCGGTTGCGCGGCGGTCGAGGTGACCGAGCAGCAGGGCGAACTGCACATGCGCTCCCTGGAACCCTTGGCCGAGATGCCCAGGCGCTTGCTCGACCGTCTGGTACATTGGGCCCGGGTGCGTCCCGAGCAGACCTTTATCGCCGCCCGCCAGGACGACGGTGAATGGCGTCGGGTGAGTTACGCGCAAATGCTCGACAGCGTCCGGGCGATCGCCCAAAGCCTGCTGGGCTATGGACTGTCGGCCGACAGGCCCCTGGTGTTGCTCTCGGGCAATGACATCGAGCATTTACAAGTCGCCTTCGGCGCGCTGTATGCGGGCATTCCCTACTGCCCGGTGTCGCCGGCCTATTCGCTGCTGTCCCAGGATTTCTCCAAGCTGCGCCACGTGTGCGACCTGCTGCAACCTGGCCTGGTGTTCGTCAGTGATGCCCCGGCGTACCAGCGCGCCATTGACGCCGTGCTGCCGGCCGATACGCCACTGATTATCGTCCGTGGCCAGGTCGCGGGGCGCCGCCAGGTGAGCTTTGCCAGCCTGCTCGAACAATCGGGCGGCGCCGAGGCCGAAGCCGCTTTCGCCGCCACCGGCCCGGACAGCATCGCCAAGTTTCTGTTCACCTCCGGCTCGACCCGGCTGCCCAAGGCCGTGATCACCACCCAACGCATGCTCTGCGCCAATCAGCAGATGTTGTTGCAGACCTTTCCGGTGTTCGGTGAAGAACCTCCGGTGCTGGTGGACTGGCTGCCGTGGAACCACACGTTCGGCGGCAGCCACAACCTCGGCATCGTGCTCTACAACGGCGGCAGTTTTTACCTGGACGACGGCAAGCCGACCGCCCAGGGATTTGCCCAGACCCTGCGCAACCTCAAGGAAGTGTCGCCCACCGCCTACCTGACCGTGCCCAAGGGCTGGGAAGAACTGGTCTCGGCCCTGGAACAGGACGCGCAATTACGGGAGTGTTTTTTCAAGCGCGTCAGCCTGTTCTTCTTCGCCGCTGCCGGGCTGTCGCAAAGCGTCTGGGATCGGCTTGATCGGGTCGCCGAACAACACTGTGGCGAACGCATCCGGATGATGGCGGGGCTGGGCATGACCGAGGCCGCGCCCTCCTGCACCTTTACCACCGGGCCCTTGTCCATGGCCGGTTACATCGGCCTGCCGGCACCGGGTTGCGAGGTCCGCTTGGTGCCCAGGGAGGGCAAGCTGGAAGGGCGCTTCCGTGGGCCGCACATCATGCCCGGTTACTGGCGCTCACCAAAGCAGACCGCCGAGGTGTTCGACGAACAAGGCTATTACTGTTCCGGTGACGCGCTCAAGCTGGCTGACCCGGATGACGCGCAACTGGGGCTGATGTTCGATGGGCGCATTGCCGAAGACTTCAAGCTGTCTTCCGGGGTCTTCGTCAGTGTCGGGCCGCTGCGTAATCGTGCGGTACTGGAGGGCTCGCCCTACGTTCAGGACCTGGTGGTGACCGCGCCGGATCGTGAATGCCTGGGCGCGCTGGTGTTCCCACGAATGTACGAATGCCGCCGCCTGGCGGGGCTCGGTGCCAGTGCCAACGATGCCCAGGTGCTGGCCAGCGCGCCGGTGCGGCAGTGGTTCGCCGACTGGTTGCAGCGGCTCAATCGCGACGCCAGCGGCAACGCCAGTCGCCTGGAATGGATCGCGTTGCTCGACGAGGCCCCGTCCATCGATCGCGGTGAAATCACCGACAAAGGCTCGATCAACCAGCGTGCGGTGTTGCAATGCCGTGCGGCCCAGGTCGAGGCGTTGTATCGCGGTGAAGACCCGTCGATCCTGCGTGCAGGGCCACGGTCATGAGTGGCCCGGGGCAATACTCGTCCTTCAGCGATGTGGCGATTCTTGAAGCCGTGCGAACACCTTGGATTGATGTCGGCGGCGCGTTGGCCCAGGTATCGCCCATTGATCTGGGCATCAAGGTCGGTCGCGAAGCGTTGGCCCGTGCCGGGCTCGATCCGCAGGCAGTTGACACGGTGCTGGCCGGCTCCATGGCCCAGGCCAGCTTCGACGCCTACATGCTGCCACGCCATATCGGTCTGTACAGCGGTGTGCCGCAACAGGTGCCGGCATTGGCGGTACAGCGCATTTGCGCGACCGGCTTTGAGCTGTTGCGCCAGGCCGGCGAGCAGCTTCAAGGGGGCGCACAACTGGCACTGTGCGTGGGTGCCGAATCCATGTCGCGCAACCCGATTGCCGCCTACACCCATCGGGGCGGGTTTCGCCTCGGAGCGCCGGTGGAGTTCAAGGATTTCCTTTGGGAAGCGCTGTACGACCCGGCGCCGGGCCTGGACATGATTGCCACGGCGGAAAATCTCGCCAGGCGTCACGGCCTGAGCCGCGAGGCGGTGGATGCCTATGCCTTCCACAGTCACCAAAGGGCGCTGCACGCGCAGACCAGCGGCTGGTTCAGCGATGAAATCGTCCCGGTGGATAATGAGGTGTTTGAACTGGAGGGCTATCAGCCACGGGGGATTACCCTGCCGCGTCGATGTGAAGCGGTGACCCAGGACAGCCATCCCCGGCCCACCGATTTATCCGCGCTGGCCAGGCTGCAGGCGATTCATGCTGATGGCGTGCAAACCGCCGGCAACAGCTGTGCGGTGGTGGACGGCGCAGCGGCCGCACTGGTCGGCCGAGCCTCGATGAGTACGCGTCCGGTACTGGCGCACCTGTTGGCGACTGCGGTGGTCGGTGTGGCGCCGGAGTTCATGGGGATCGGCCCGGTGCCGGCGATCCAGTTGTTGCTGCAACGCAGCGGCCTGGCCCAGGACGATATCGCCCTGTTCGAAATCAACGAGGCGCAAGGTGCGCAGGTGCTGGCGGTGGCTCAGGCGCTGGAGCTGGATAGCCAGCGGCTTAACCGCCGTGGTGGTTCGATCGCGCTGGGGCATCCATTGGCCGCCACGGGCCTGCGTTTGGTGATGACCCTAGCGCGGCAATTGCGCGAACAACATCTGCGCTACGGAATCGCCGCTGCCTGTGTCGGCGGCGGGCAGGGCATGGCCGTGCTGATCGAGAACCCGGATTTTCGTGGCTGAACCCTGGCGGTATTTTTTCCTTTAATCGACACGAGGTTTGCCATGTGGCACTACCAGGCACCGTTGCGCGACATGCATTTCATCCTTGAACACTGGCTGCAGGCGCCCCAAGCCTGGAGCCAGATGCCCGCATTCGAGGCCCTGGACTTGCCGTTGGCACTCCAGGTGCTGGGCGAGGCCGGGCGTTTCAGCGCGGATGTACTGGCGCCGCTCAACAGCAGTGGCGATCGCCAGGGTTGCCGCTTCGACAATGGCCGGGTCAGCACCCCGGACGGTTTTGTCCAGGCTTACCGGGCATTCGCCGAAGGTGGCTGGCCGGCATTGGCCTGTGATGAAGCCTTCGGTGGCCAGGGACTGCCGCAACTGCTCGATGCCGCCTTGCAGGAAATGCTCTACGCCAGCAACCACGCCTGGGCCATGTACACGGGAATCGCCCATGGCGCTTACCTGTGCCTCAAGACCCATGCGCCGCAGTGGATCAAGGAGCGTTATCTGCCGCAGATCGTCAGTGGCGAGGCGCTGCCCACCATGTGCCTGACCGAACCCCAGGCCGGCAGCGACGTCGGCCTGCTGCGCTGCCGTGCCGAACCCCAGGGCGACGGCAGTTATCGGTTGAGCGGCAGCAAGCTGTTCATTTCCGGAGGCGAACATGACCTGACCGAAAATATCCTGCACCTGGTGCTGGCACGCTTGCCCGGGGCGCCCACTGGTAGTCGTGGTATTTCGCTGTTTTTGGTGCCTAAGCGCCTGGATGACGGCCAAACCAATGCGCTGCGCTGCGACGGTATCGAACACAAGATGGGCATCAAGGGCAGTGCCACGTGCTCGCTGGTCTTCGACGGCGCCCAGGGTTGGTTGATCGGCGAGGCGAACCGTGGTTTGGCCGCGATGTTCGTGATGATGAACTCGGCGCGACTGCATGTCGGTCTCCAGGGGTTGGGGCATGCCGAGGCTGCATGGCAGAACGCCTATACGTACGCGCTGGAGCGCAGACAAATGCGTGCGCCCAAGCGTCCTGTCGGCGTTGCCGCCGAAGCGGTCGACCCGATTCATTATCATCCGGCCATGCGCCGGGTTTTGCTGGAATTACAGGCCTGCGCCGAGGGCATGCGCGCCGTTGGTTACTGGGCTGCGCATTTGCTCGATCAGGCCGATCATGCCCCGGACCTGGCCACTCGGCAGAGTACCTTGCAACTGGCGGAGCTTTTGACGCCGGTGATCAAGGCTTTTTTCACTGAGCAGGGTTTTCGCCTGGCCAGCAATGCCTTGCAGGTCTTCGGTGGCTACGGCTACGTCGCCGAGTTCGCCATTGAACAGACCCTGCGCGACAGCCGAATCGCGATGATTTACGAGGGCAGTAACGAAATCCAGGCCAATGACCTGCTGCTGCGCAAAGTGCTGGGCGATGAAGGCCGGGCCCTCGCTCAATTGTTGGCGGTGATGCGCGAAGAAGCCGGGCAGGATTGCGAAACAGCAGGCTGCGCCGGTTTTGGCGCTGAGCTGGCGTTGCTGTGCGATAAGCTCGATAGTTTGCACCTGGATATACGTGATCAGGCCGTCGAGGACGGCGAATATCCCTATCGGGCAGCGGGCGATTTTCTACGACTGTGTGGCGTGGCCCTCCTGGCGTTTGCCTGGACTCGGGCGGCGCGTGTCGGTCGGTTGCTACCGGACAGCGATCCTCTGCGCGCCAGTAAACTGCAAACCGCGAGCTTTTTCTTTGCCTACCTGCTGCCGGAAGCGGATCAGCGGATCGCTGCCATTCGTGCGGCCAAGGCACCGCTGCCGTTTCTCAAGTGAGTTCAGGAGGCGGGTCGCGGGCATCAGGCACCTGATTCCGGGTCGCTCGCAGGCAAGCCGCGAGCCTCCTTGTCGTTTTCGTCCTGATCGTTCATGTGCGGGGCGGCGTCGGAATCTTCGAGGCGAGCACCTTTTCCATGGTCCGGATGCTCACTCGAGACCGGGTTATTTGCCTCCACGCCTCTCATATCTTCATCGACAGGCGCTTCATCGTTCGGCGGCAATGGAACCTCAGGCGCATCCTTCATGGGGTCATGGCCGGTTTCGTTGTCCGTGGTTCGCGTCACGTCCTGCTGCGACCTGTTACCCACTGCATTCTCGTCAATGTCCATGCTGGTTCTCCGTTTTGATGCGCGCAATGTCCGCGCTTATACATGAGAGATAGCGGCGCGGCTCGAGTGCCGAGCTTTGGACGAGCGGCAAACTCGAGAGAGCCCTCAGGAAAGCTCAGTCCCAGTCGAAACCGAGTTCCTGATCGATCGGCGGGATGCACTGCAGGGTCGCCAGATCCAGCAGGGTGAAATAACCGTCCAGCCAGCCCGCTGTGTCGATGTGGTACACGTTGCCGAGAACCGCAGGCTGCCTGAGTGGTGTATGCCCGACTACCAGGGCGCGCAGTCCCTCAATGCAGTCGGTATCGCCGTCCTGAATCCGGGTTCGCGACCACAGGCAACTGTGCTGCACAAGTTCCAGCCGCTTGGTGCTTTCAGGTGATTGCAGTTCGGTACGCAGTTGATCCCACGACGGCACCGGGCAATCGGCGTGAACGATCCCGACCAATCCGCCAGGCGTATCCACCTCGATGGCGATCGGCAGCTCGGCGAACTGCAGCGCGAACCCTATCTGCTCGACCAGCGACAGCCCGGCGAACCATTCCCCGCCGTTGCAGATCCAGCTGTCGACGTCGCAGGTGTCGAAGTGCGCCACGTAGTCGTCATGGTTGCCGCGCACCGGGTGAAACCATGGTTTGGCAAGCCAGTCGAGTGCGTCGCGGCTCTCGGGTCCACGATCAACCAGGTCACCGACACTGAACAGACGGTCGACGACAGGATCGAAATCGACCGCCTCCAGCGCAGGCTGCAATCGGCTGAAGTGACCGTGAATGTCGCCCACCGCAAAGTCCCGGCCGGCGGTGTTTGCGGCGAAGCGCTTGATGCGTGACGACTCGATGGTTTCGATCATGGCGCACTCCGGTACGACAGAAGGCGATCCTTTGAATATTGGCATAGCTTGGCCTTGCCCGTCCTTCACCGTCGGAACCAAAACAGTCCAGAGTGTCTACATTACAGGGAGTCTTCCCTTTCTGAGAGAACGGATATGATCAGACATCGCTCGTTGATTGCAGCTATCACATGTGTCGCATTGGTCTGCGGCCCGGCCACGGCATGGGCCGATCCAGGTAATGGCAAGGGGCAAGGAAACGCCAAGGGCAATTCGCAACACAGCCAGGAGCATGGCAACCAGGGCAATAAGGGGAATAAGTCCGGGGGCGATGATTGGGACCATGGTCCAAGCATCAATCGAGGAAGCATTATTGGCATTGTCGATGGGTATCGGGACTACTGGAGCCCCGGACCTGCCTTGCCACCCGGCATTCAAAAGAACCTCGCCCGGGGTAAACCGCTGCCACCCGGGATTGCGAAAAAGCTCGATGGTCGACTGATCGGCCATCTGCCTCGTTATGAAGGTTACGAATGGCAGCAGGCGGGCACCGACCTGATACTGGTTGCGCTTGCTACCGGCCTTATCTATGAGGTCCTCAATGGCGCTTTCGATTGACGAATGACTGACGTATCCGTCCGTCGCGGAACTTGAACTGTCGGGGATTTAACGCGTCTTAAACAACGCGCAATCAACCCTCACGGAAGCAATCATGCTTTTAAAAAACAAGAGTTTCGTTGCTGTAATGTCATTCGCCATGATGCTTGCAGCCGCTCCGTTACTGCCTGCTGACCTGTCCATCATGAACTCCGCCTATGCCAAAGAAGGTGGTGGTGGTGGTGGTGGTGGTGGTGGCGGCGGTGGTGGCGGTGGCCACGGCGGTGGAAATGGCGGCGGTAATGGTGGTGGCCATGGCGGCGGTAACGCTGGCGGTCACAGCGGTTCGGGTCACTCCGGCAGTAACGGCCGCGGTGAGGGATTGAGCAGTGATCATGCGGGCAAATCGGTTCGCGACCATGGCATCAGCGGCAACCGTTACGGCAGTGATCGCAACGGTGACAAGGGTCACGGCACCACCACTTCGGGCATCGCACAATCCAAGGATACCCGCGGCCTGACTAAAGCCTCTGCAATCTCGGCCACGACGCCGGGAGATCACAACGCCAAGGGATTGAGTAATGCCGGCTCGTCAACTTCGAAAAAGTCCGATTGAGCAGAATCGGGATGAGTTGACCGCTGCAGGGTGAGCTCATCGTTATAGCGATGTGGTTCTGTGAGCAAAAAATCCCGGAGACCTTCTGTCTCCGGGATTTTTCGTTGTAAGGCCGGGGGAAATCCTGCCGTACGTCGTGATCCACCAGCTGGTTCCCTGGCTCGACTACGGTTGGATGTAAGACTGCTTTCCAACCCAGGAGCGTTAGGCATGCACAGAATCCTCTTCCTGATGTCCGCCGCCCTGGTCATGTGCGCCAGCCAGGTCATGGCGGACACCCTCAAGATCAGCGTCATCGGCGCTGGCAACGTCGGCGGTACGCTGGGTACGCTTTGGACAAAGGCCGGGCACTCGGTGATGTTTTCGTCACGCCATCCCGAGGAGCTGGCGGACCTGGTCAAGCGCGCCGGCGCCAACGCCCGGGCGGGCTCGGTGACCGATGCCGCGGCCTGGGGCGATGTGATCGTGTTGAGTGTTCCCTACGGCGCGATGCCGGTGCTGTCCGAACAGCTCAAGGGCAAGCTCGGTGGCAAGGTGGTGTTCAGCACCAGCAACCCGTTCAGCGGCCGTGATGGAGATGTCGGGAGCAAGGCGCTGGAGACGGGAGCAGCCCTGGCGGACCAGCAATACCTGCCCGGCGTACACTTGGTGCGGGCATTCAACGCCATAGGCTACGCTTCCATGAAGGACGAGTCTGGCAAGGGCAAGGCGATTCCCGTTTTCGCCGACGACGCCCAGGCCAAGGATGTGGGGGCGCGGTTGGTGCGCGACGCCGGATTCCTGCCCGTCATTTTCCCGCTGGCGCGAGCCAATGAAGGTTTACCCCGCGGTCCGCTCAGCGGTCTGTGGAACGAAGCCGAACTCAAGGGCAGGCTGGCTCCCTAGGAGAAAAACAGCATGGCTCCCGCAAACCTGTTGGTCCTGGCCTGGGGTGTGTTCTTCTGCACGGCAGCGTTCGGTCAAGGCGCGGCAGACACTGATCACCCACCGGCGATACTTCCACTGGAATCCGAGGCGACGCCAAGCCTCATTGCCTGGCCGCCGCTCGCCGAACCGCTCGCCCGTGGGGTCGTCATCATCCAGTATCGAACGGAGCACGCCAGGATCATGCCGATCTTTGGCAAAGCGGCCGCTGATGTTTCACCACGCCTGGGTCACCTTCATGTGACCGTCGACGACTGGAAAGGTACATGGGCGCACACCAGTGAAGACCCGATCATCCTCGTCGGGCTGACCCCCGGCACGCACAAGGTTCTGCTGGAAGTGGCCGACCCGACGCACAAGATCCTCACCCGTACGACAGTGAGTTTTGTCGTTCCGCAGAAGAACCCCACGGACGCGCCGCACGTTGACGAGGGTCACGCCGCAAAACCCTGACGATGAACATCAGACAAAGCCGTTACTTGCGCACGTTCTGGTACAGCATCAACCGTGAGGTTTCATGCATGGCGCGGGTCAATTGTGACAGGCGTTTGAACTCCTCGGGGTTTTGCTCGGCGACGTTGTCCAGCGGCGTCGGCGAGGCCAGGTCATGCAGGCTTGGCGAGCTGCCGTCGTGCTCCATCTGCACCATGTAGTGTTGCGTCACGCCCGCAATCAGCGGGAAGGTGCCTTCACGCAACACCAGTGGCACCACGCGTTCACCTTCGGGGGCGGGCTGCTGGATATCACGGCCCATGCCGCCGTTGCGAAACTCAAGCCCGGCCATACCCGCCACGGTGGGCAGCAGGTCCACCAGGCCGACCGCTTCCTCGACTTTGCGGGTACCGATCATGCCGGGTGCGTGGATGATCATCGGCACCGCGTTGCTTTCCAGGCCCAGTTGCTCGTAGGCCGGCGCCAGGAACGGGATCTGCGCGATACGGGTGTTGTGGTCGCCAAACATCACGAAAATGGTGTTGTCGTACCAACCGCCGGCCTTGGCGATTTCCATCAGGCGTCCGAGGTTGAAGTCCAGCAGGCGCACGGCGTTGTATTGCTCGACACTGCGCGAGCCGGCGGCCTGGACTTGCTCCAGGGTAGGGTGCTTGATCTCGAAGCCGTCATTGTCCTTTGGAATCGTGAAGGGCCGATGGTTGCCGGCCGTTTGCACATAGGCGAAGAACGGCTTGTCCTTGGGCAGCGCTTGCAGGATCTGGTCGGTTTCCTTGAACAGGTCCAGGTCCGAGATGCCCCAGACATCCACCACCGGGGATTTCCAGTCGCGCTCGTCGAACAGGCGCACGCCGTCGATACTTTGCCTGATCAAGGCATTCATGTTGGCCCAGCCGGAGTTGCCACCGATGGTGTAGATCTTCTCGTAGCCGGTGAAGGCATTGACGAGCGTGTTCTGCCGGGTGATCAGGGGATTGCGCGTCGCGGTTTCGTGGCGGGTGACGTCAGGCACTCCGGTGATGCTGGCCCAGACGGTTTTCGCGGTGCCCGTGACCGGCACGTAGAAGTGTTTGAAGAACCAGCTCTGGGTGGCCAGGCGATCGATATTGGGCGTCGGATCGATCGGGTTGCCATAGGCTCCGACGGCACTGGTGCCCAGCGACTCAAGCATGATGAACATCACGTTCGGTGGCCGCGAGCCTGGAATCTTGTAGGGCTGTGGCGCCTGGTGGCGGACAAAGTTGAGGGTCTGCGGGTCGGGTTGGTCGACACTCAGGTAGTGGGCCATGACCGCGTAGTGTTCGCGCACCTGGGCTTCGTCATAACGCGACTGGCCGACCTTGACCGTGTCGTAGAGGAAAATCACCGGGTTCAGGCCCAAGGCGGCGACCTGGTTGTTGCCCGAAAAGAACGCATCGCTCCAGCGCAGCGGCACGGGGTTTTCAAGGTTCAGGTTTTCGACACGACCCAAAATACCCAGCAGCACCAGTACCACCATCACCGCACCGCCCCATGTCGCGGAAAGTGGGTGAATGGTTGTGCGCGGGCGGTCCAGCGTGACCCGTTCCAGACGCACCAGGGCCAGTATCACGAAGGCGACTGTTGCCAGCCAGCCCAGGGTAATCCAGATGACCGGGTAGGTTTGCCAGACCATGTCACGGGATATCTGCGCATCCTCGATGAAGCGCAAGACCGTGGCGTTGATCCTCACGCCAAGGTAGGCGTAATGGCCAAAATCGATGATGTAGATCAGCAGCACAGCGCTGAGGATGGCGACCAGGTACAGACGGTTGATGATGCGCAGGAGGCGGCTGCCGACAAGGTTCCAGCGCGGGATCCAGGCCAGCAATGCCACCGGCAGCATGACCAGGATGGCCAGGCGCAAGTCGAAGCGAAAGCCGATGCCCAGGGTTGTCAGGACGTCCTCGTTGCCCAGGGCTTTGGCGTCAAAACCGGAATAGCCGAAAAAGAACAGCACCCGCAGCAGTGCAAACAGCACGAACAGGATTGCTGTTGCGCCCAGCCAGTAATGCAGTCGTCTCGATTTCAGCCAGCCCATGCGTCTTTCCTTATTGAGAATTTCGTTGAATTTCAAACGCCGCGCAGCGTCATGAGCCGGCGATACGTCCAGCGCGCCGCCAGCACCAGCAGTGCCAGGCAGCAATACAGGCCCAGCAGCGGATCGACCAGGTAATCCCAATAGTTGTGGGAAGGTTTGAGCCCGGCGATGAAGGCCAGGGTCGCACAGGTCAACATCACCACGGCCAGGTAATGGCGCAGGTAAAACAGGCTGAACGTCACCAGCGCGACGAACAACAACAGGGCGCGCGGGCTGTAACCACGCCGGTACGGGTCCAGGTCACTCAAGCCCAGGGTGGCCGGGTACAGCACCAGGGCCAACGCGGCGAAGAGGATCAATACGCTCGTGTGCCCCTGCTGCGCAGGCGGCAACACATCCAGCCGACGCAAACACCCCCAGGCCATGAACACCAATGAGGTGATCGCAAGGTCGTCGATATGGCTGCGCAAGTAAGCGGCCAGCGACAACCCGCCCAGGGGTATGAAGCTGGCGGCCAGCAGTGCGAGCAGCAGCGCGATGCGCCAGACCCTGCCCAGGCCAAAAGACGGCAGTAACAGGAAGATGATCATCGCGAAGCTGACATGGGCTTGCCACAGGTTAATCATTTCAGGCGCTCGGACAGCCAGGCATCGTTGAAGGAGACGTGTTTGATGAAGGTGTTGTTCCAGGAGTAAACCAGGTGATACATCCCGTCGGGACTGCGGATGAAGTAGGGGTATTCATATTCGAATTCACAGCCCTGGCTTTTACACACACGTTTGTCGAGGTTGGCGAGGAATGCCGCCTCCAGCGCCTGGCGCAGCTTGCCACTGGAACCGCGGAACTCTTTGCCGATGATTTCCTTGTAAACCAGGGGTGAATACGGATCGCCCTCGGGATCCGGTGATTTGTCCAGGTCGTGCAACAGGCGCCAATCGTCCATTTTTGCATCGGTGATATACAGGCTCAGCTTGAAGCGCCCCTCTTGCAGGTCGTTGAGCGCTACCAGCAACCGGTGTTCGGGCGTCGCCACGGCCGCCAGCGAGGAATTGGGGTTCGAAGGCACCAGCGGAAAAGGTTCGCTCCAGCTTTGCCCGGCATCTTCCGTGCGGCTCGCCAGGACTCGGTGGTAGGTGCTGCCGGCATAACGCAACAAGGCGATGCCGCGTTGGCCATCCAGCGGAACGATCGCCGGTTGCAATGAATTGCTGCCGTGGCTGATGCGGAATTTATCGATCACCTCACCGTCCGCGCTCAAATACAGGTACTCGGCAAATTTGCCGAGGAATTCGTGATAGACCGGCAAGCCGATGGAGCCGTCGACATGAAACACCGGTGCCGAGCGGACCAGGGTGCTGATGTTCAGGAAAGGCGAAGTGATCAATTGCCGCGGCGCCGACCAATGCCCGCCAAAGTCGTCTGAAACCATCACGTTGACCGCGCTACCGGCCCAGCCGCCCATGGAGACGGAAACGTAGAACAGCCACAGGCGATTGTCCGGCGCGAGGGCGATGACCGGATTGCCCAGTTTGCGGATGTATTTGCGCGTGCTCTGCTGGGTCGAATCCCGGGTGGCCATGACCTGCTCCTCCCCCCACTCGCCGGTGCTCAGATTGAAACGGGCGGAGCGCACCTGCACATCGGCGGCGCCTTCGCGGGTGCCGGCGAACCAGACTGCCATCAGGCTACCGTCAGGCAAGGCTGTGACCGACGCGGAATGCACGAAGTCCACCAGCCCGGAGGAGGCGAAACGGCTGGTATAGATGGGTTTGGCCTCTTTATCAGCCACCGACATGAGCGGACTGATTTGGGCAAAGGACGAATGCCTGGGAGCGGGGTGGGTGATCCATGCGACTGCAAAGAGGCAGGCCAAGGCAATGTAAATACAGAGTGCAGGAATGCCGGGAAGTTTGCTGCGCATGATTGGACCTATGGCATTTTGTGGGCCATTAGAACACTCAAGTGAAGACTTTAGTACAGGATCGCATCCCGCGAGTTTCAATTCTGCGAGCTGTTGTTTGTTCCTGGCAGTACGGACACCGCGATCATCACGCCCCGCTGGAACTCCAACGGAATCATTGAGTTACTTAATGGTCATAACCAGGGTTCAACGCCGTGCGGGTTATCCGCCGGGCAAAACCTTCACAGCCCCCGACCTTCAGGATGTTCAAATGAATCGCGCAGTAATGATGACCCTGGCCATTTCCAGTTTGCTCCTGCTGGGCGGCTGCGGACCTCACTGGGAAGACGGAGAAAGGTACGGCCGCTATCACGATCATGATCATCGCCGTGGCTATGACCAGCGCGATGACGACGACCGAGGGTATGACCATCGATATGATCGGCGTGACGATGATCGCGACAACCGTCGTTATCGCGATCGTGATGACCGCGACGACTGATAATGAAAAAGAGGGGTAGTGAGTGATCAGCTTCCCGACTCACTGCCTTTCTGATTGTCCCCGTCGTCTTCCGACGCCGCGTCTTTTTTCAACGAATGGGCATCGGCGCCGGAGTTCGAGCCTGACGCTTCCTCGCCCTTTTTATCAGCCTTTTCCTCGTTGGATTCAGCGCCCTGGTTGAGCGCGGGAGCGGAGGGTGGAATGGTTGCATCCTCGGTGGTTTTTTCGGTGGCCAGCACGCAAAGCGGAGAGGCTGACAGCAAGCCCGTGAACATGAGCGCGGCAAGGGTGGTGTTCATCGTTTGAGTCTTCCGTGCGAGGGGGGTGTACTGCATTGGAAGAGCGGCGCACAGGAAGGTGCGCAGTGGCGGACGAATGGCTGTACCCGATCTACTGTGGGAGCTGGCCTGCCGGCGATGCAATGGTGAAGCTGATGCCGCCATCGCTGGCAAGCCAGCTCCTACAGGTTTTGCGCAGGTAAGTTGAATTGGTGGCGTCACGCAAATCCGTAGGAGCCGGCTTGCTGGCGATGCGATGGTGGCCGTGACGCCGCCTTCGCTGGCAAGCCAGCTCCTACAGGGTTTGCGCAGG
>NZ_JAXDEO010000069.1:0-25641 GCF_035064975.1 Pseudomonas sp. YuFO20 | reverse complement strand
GAAGGCGTTAGCACAGTCAAAATCATTGTCAGACGGGACCAGCGTTAGCACAACACCCCGACTCAAGACTCTTGAGAATCGGACAATCCGGCCGATCATCCCCCTGACAATGCTCGACCAGATCCTGCAAGGTATCGCGCAACTGCCCCAGCTCCCGAATCTTCTGGTTCAGTTCATCGATATGCTGGCGCGCCAACGCCTTCACATCGGCACTGGCGCGCTGGCGGTCCTGCCAGAGGGTCAACAGCTTGCCGACTTCCTCCAGCGAAAACCCAAGGTCCCGTGAGCGTTTGATGAACGCCAGCGTGTGCAGGTCGTCATCGCCGTACACCCGGTAGCCGCTGTCGGTGCGATGAGCCGCCTTGAGCAGGCCGATGGACTCGTAGTAGCGGATCATCTTTGCGCTCAGGCCGCTGTGGCGGGCTGCTTGGCCGATGTTCATCGGTTGTCCTCCAGGTCCTCGGGTTTCCAGGTTTTCAACAGTAGCGCATTGCTCACCACGCTGACGCTCGACAACGCCATGGCTGCACCGGCCAGCACCGGATTAAGGAACCCGAAGGCGGCCAATGGAATGCCGATCAGGTTATAGACGAAGGCCCAGAACAGGTTCTGGCGGATCTTCGCGTAGGTCTTGCGGCTGATCTCCAGTGCCGCCGGCACCCGCCGAGGATCGCCATGCATCAAGGTAATGCCGGCCGCATGCATGGCCACATCGGTGCCGCCGCCCATGGCGATACCGATATCGGCCGCGGCCAGCGCTGGCGCATCATTGATGCCGTCGCCGACCATTGCGACCACGCCGGTTTTCTTCAACGCAGCGACAGTGGCGGCTTTGTCCGCCGGCAGGACCTCTGCGTACACATCCTGGATGCCCAGCGCCTTGGCGACCACGTTGGCACTGCCTCTGTTGTCACCGGTCAGCAGATGACTGCTGATATTGCGCGCGCGCAGTTGTTGTACCGCTTGCAGCGCGCCAGGCTTGAGCGTATCGCCGAAAGCGAACAGGCCCAACACTCTCGGCTCGGGACTTTGCTCGATCAGCCAGGACAAGGTCCGGCCTTCGGTTTCCCACGCGCTTGCGGAACCTGCCAGAGTGCCGGCGTCCAGGCCGCTTTCCTCCAGCAGGCGCCGATTACCCAGCGCCAGGCGCCGATCCCCGAGCGTGCCGGCAATGCCTCGACCGGTCAGGGATAAACTGTCAGTCACGTCGGCCACGGCCAGGCCTCGCTCGGCGCACGCATCCAGCACCGCCTTGGCCAGCGGATGCTCGCTGCCGCGTTGCAGGGCGCCGGCCCATTGCAGCAGGCTGCCTTCGTCGCCATCGAGGGCGCTGAAGTGGGCGATACGTGGGGTGCCCGAAGTCAGCGTGCCGGTCTTGTCGAACACCACGGCGCTGACTTCATGGGCACGCTCCAGCGCCTGGGCATCCTTGATCAGAATGCCGTAGCGCGCCGCGACGCCGGTGCCGGCCATGATCGCCGTTGGCGTGGCCAGGCCCAGGGCACAAGGGCAGGCGATCACCAGCACCGCCACGGCATTGATCACCGCGGTCTCCAGCGGGGCGCCATACAGCCACCAGCCGATCAGGGTCGCCAAGGCCAGCAGCAAGACCACCGGGACGAACACCTGGCTGACTCTATCCACCAATTTCTGGATCGGCGCTTTCGCCGCCTGGGCGTCCTCCACCAGGCGAATGATTCGTGCCAGCACGGTTTCCGCGCCAAGGGCCTGGGTGCGCACCAGCAACCGGCCTTCACCATTGATCGCGCCGCCCGTGACCTTGTCACCAGGTTGTTTGGGCACCGGCAGGCTTTCGCCGCTGATCAAGGCTTCGTCGGCATGGCTCTGACCTTCGACCACTTCGCCGTCCACCGGAAAACGTTCCCCGGGCTTGATCATGACCAGGTCATCGAGACGCAGGGCGCTGATCGCCACCTCCTGCTCTCGACCATCGATCACCTGGATCGCCCGCTCCGGGCGCAGCGCTTCCAGGGCGCGAATGGCGCTGGCGGTCTGGCGTTTGGCGCGGCTTTCCAGGTATTTACCCAACAGCACCAGGGCAATCACCACGGCCGAGGCTTCGAAGTACAGGTGCGGCATGCGCCCGGCGGCGGTGGCCCATTCGTAGAGGCTCAAGCCATAGCCCGCGCTGGTGCCCAAGGCAACAAGCAAGTCCATGTTGCCTGCCCCGGCACGCACGGCTTTCCAGGCGGCCACATAAAAGCGCGCGCCGAAGATGAACTGCACGGGCGTTGCCAAGGCGAATTGCGCCCAGGCCGGGAGCATCCAGTGCACGCCGAACGGTTGCAGCAACATCGGCAATACCAGTGGCAAGGCGAGGGCAATCGCTGCGATCAACGCCCAGCGCTCGCGCTGCAGGCGGGTTTGCTGAGTATCGACGTGCGGCTGATCGTCCTGCCAGACGCTGGCGGCATAACCCGCCTTGCTCACGGCCGCGATCAAGGTTTGCGGGTCGACTTGCCCGAGCAGTTCCAGATGGGCGCGTTCATTGGCCAGGTTGACGCTGACGCTCTTGACCCCCGGCACTTTGTTCATCGCCCGCTCGACCCGGCCGACGCAGGAGGCGCAGGTCATGCCGTCGATGCTCAATTCCAGGCGCTGCCGAGGTACGCTGTAACCGGCTTTTTCCACTGCGTCCATCAAGGCCGGCAGGCTGTCGGCCGGCGCCTGGACCCGAGCCTGCTCGGTGGCCAGGTTGACGCTGACGGCACTGGCGCCGATGACTTTGCTCAAGGCGCGCTCGACACGTCCGGCGCAGCTGGCGCAGGTCATGCCGGCAATCGGCAGATCGAAAGTAGTGGATTCGGACATCGGTCACGCTCCCTGTAGAAGATGCCTACAGGATCAACCTTGCCATGCTGGCAAGGTCAAGCGCCATTTTTAAAGCAAAAGATCGCAGTACACCTGTAGGAGCTGCCGCAGGCTGCGATCTTTTACAGGCAACTCAATATCCAAGACCTGCACGCTTTAGATACATCCCATCCTGGGTCATCGCAATCCGGTACTTCAACACATCTCCGGCCCGCAACTGAATATCCTGCGAACCCGGCGCCAGCATCCCCGGGTTGCACCCCGGCGCCTGGCCGGGCAGCAGCTTGAGGCGCAGGGAGACATTGCCCGGCGGCAGGTTGAACGAGGTGCTTTGCTCCTGGAATAGCCGCGCCGCCAACTGGTCCTGGATGTACACGCCGATCTCGCAGCTGGTTGCGACTTCCAGGCGCTCGCGGGAAATGACCAGCACGCCATAATCCTCCCCGGCGGCATGGGCCGAGGTGGTGGCGGTGAAAAGGCCGAGCAGGCCAAACAGGCTGAAAGCTGACCAGCGCATGGCTGAATCTCCTGGGATCAAATCGTAAATACCCGCAGCTTGGCCGAGCGCGAAGCCGATTGCCAGCCCGGCAGGTCACTGCAGAACTTGACCTTGCCATGGTGGCAAGCTCAAGACTGCAGGTCACCTCTTTCGAATGGCACATTAAAGGAGTCATCCATGCAAGTGTTCAACGTTGAAGGCATGTCCTGCGGTCACTGCGTCAAGGCGATCACCCAGGCGGTGCAGGCCCGGGATCCGGCGGCGAGTGTGCGGGTCGACCTGGCGGCCAGGGAAGTCGGGGTCGAGAGCGCATTGAGCGCCGATCAAGTGATCGCGCTCATCAGTGAAGAAGGCTACAGCGTGAAATTGGCCTGATTTTTTAATAGTTAGCGAGCTAACTTAATGTTCAAGGCGTCCATGCGCGGCTAGACTGTCGGGCTGCCGACTTCTGTTCCATGGATGCCTGATGAATTTTCGTACAATCCTGATTCTTGGCGCCTTGAGCGCTTTCGGTCCGCTGGCGATCGATTTCTATCTACCGGCGTTCCCGGCGATGGCGCTCGCCTTCGGTACCGACGAACAACACGTCCAACTGACGTTGGCCGCTTATTTCCTTGGCTTGTCCATTGGCCAACTGGCCTACGGTCCGGTGGCGGATCGTTTCGGGCGACGCATTCCCTTGTTGATCGGCGTCGGCTTGTTTACCGCCGCTTCGTTGGCGTGCGCCTATGCACCGAACCTGGAATGGCTGATCGGCGCACGCTTCGTGCAGGCCCTGGGCGGTTGCGCGGGCATGGTGATCTCGCGGGCGGTGGTCAGCGACAAATGTGATGCGGTGGGTTCGGCGAAAGTCTTTTCGCAGCTGATGCTGGTAATGGGCCTGGCGCCGATCCTTGCCCCGATGCTCGGCGGCTTGCTGGTCAACACCACGGGCTGGCAGTCGATCTTCCTCGCGCTGACCGGTTTCAGCGCCTTGGCAGGTCTGGCTGTGGCACTGGGTTTGCCGGAAAGCATGCCCGCCCATTTGCCACGCCAACCCCTGAGCGGGGCGTTTCGCCAGTATGGGCGGTTGCTGAAAGACCCGGTTTACCTCGGCCATGCCATGACGGGCGGCATCGCCATCGCCGGCATGTTCTCCTACATCGCCGGGTCGCCGTTCATCTTCATCAAGCTCTATGGCGTCCCGGCCGAACACTTTGGTTGGTACTTCGGTGTCAACGCAGCGGGGTTCATTCTGGTGGCCCAGATTAATGCGCGACTGTTGGCCAAGCGTGGTCCGGCGTTCCTGCTGACGCGCACCGTGTGGATCTACCTCGGTGCCGGCCTGGCATTGCTCGCCGTCAGCGCGCTGCACACCGCGCAGCTGTGGCCGTTGCTGATTCCATTGTTCGCCTGCATCGCCAGCCTGGGTTGCATCCTGCCCAATGCCTCGGCCTGCGCGATGAACGGCCAGGGCGCCCGCGCCGGTAGCGCTTCGGCAATGCTCGGATGCCTGCAATTCAGTGTCGCGGCAGGCGCCGCGGCGCTGGTGGGTGTTTTGCACGACGGCAGCGCCATGCCGATGGCCATGGTCATCAGCCTGTGCGGGATTCTGGTGGTGAGCGCGGCGATGCTCACCCGGCGTCTGCAAAATGCCCGGGCGCTGGTGCAAGCCCAGGTCTGAGGACGGACTCAGCCAGCGGCACGCTGCTGGCGGTCGGGGATCTGATGGGGAGCGTGCAATCGCGCTTCAAGGGTATTGGTGAACGCCCGCGCTTCCGCTTCGCTGCGGAACATCACGGTATGTTGGTCCAGGCGGACCTGCCACTGGGATTTTGCCAATTCTTTTATCAGGATCTTCATAGCTGAACTCCTCTTGTAAAAGACGTTGCGTAAAAAGGATGGGTAAAAGATTTCCTCGCAGAGGTTTCGATTGTAGACCCGATTACGATGGCTTCTATGACAAGGATCAACTCTCGGACTGACGGTTTGTAACAAAAAAAATCGCCGTCCGAGGGCCAATTCCTGAGGATGCCTAGAACCCTTCCAGCACGATCTTGCCCTTGGATTTCCCGCTTTCCAACAGCGCATGTGCACGCCGCAGATTAGCCGCATTGATGGTGCCAAAGTGTTCGCCAACCGTGGTTTTCAACGTCCCGGCATCGATCAGATGGGCCACCCGGTTGAGCAGTTTGTGCTGCTCGATCATGTCCGCGGTCTCGAACAGTGAGCGGGTGTACATGAACTCCCAGTGCAGCGACAGGCTCTTGCGCTTGAGCTTGGTCACGTCGAGGGTTTTCGGGTCGTCGATCAGCGCCAGCTTGCCTTGCGGTGCCAACGCCTCGACCAGTTGATCGAGGTGATGATCGGTCTGGGTCAGGCTGGCGACATGGGTCACCTGATCAATGCCGGCGTGCTTGAGCGCTTCACTCAGTGGCTGGCTGTGGTCGATCACCTGGTCGGCGCCCAGGGCCGTGACCCAGCTTTGGGTTTGCGGGCGCGAAGCCGTGCCGATGACCTTCAGGCCCGTGAGCTGTTTGGCCAGTTGCGTGAGGATCGAGCCAACGCCACCGGCGGCGCCGACGATCAGCAGGCTCTGGCTTTCATCGGTCTTGCCTTCGCGCACTTGCAGGCGCTCGAAGAGCAACTCCCACGCGGTAATGGCGGTCAACGGCAGGGCAGCGGCTTCGGCGAAACCGAGCGACTTCGGCATATGGCCGACGATGCGCTCATCCACCACGTGCAGCTCGCTGTTACCCCCGGCGCGGGCAATGGAACCGGCGTAGAACACCTTGTCGCCGGTCTTGAACAAGGTCACTTCACTGCCAACGGACTTGACCACGCCGGCCACGTCCCAACCCAGCACTTTGGCCGTACCGACTTCTGGCTGGACGTTCTGACGGACCTTGGTATCGACCGGGTTGACCGAGATGGCTTTGACTTCCACCAGCAGGTCACGGGGGCCAGCGACCGGCTCCGGCAGTTCGATGTCTTGCAGGGCGTTTTCATCGCTGATCGGCAGCGAGGCGTAGTAGGCAACGGCTTTCATGGAAGGCTCCCAGATAACTATGGATTCGATGGGCGGATGATTGGCTATTTCTTCGCAAGATAAAACCCGCTAAAACAGCAGTCTCTTTCAATATTTTTTTGATAATAAAAGGCTTCGCATGCTGCGATTCGATGATTTGCAGTTATTCGTCCGGGCCGCGGATCTGGGCAGTCTGTCCGCGGCCGCGCGGGGCATGGACATGTCGGCGGCGGTGGCAAGCGCGGCGTTGAAACGCATCGAACAGCAGCTGGGCGCCCGACTGCTGGCGCGTTCGACCCGCAGCCTGCGCCTGACCGCCGAAGGTGAAGGTTTTCTCGAGTACGCCCGGGCGGCCTTGAGTTCCCTCGACGAAGGCCGGCGATTGTTGGCCAGTGGCCAGGATCAGGTCAGCGGAGTCCTGCAGCTGTCGGCACCGTCGGACTTCGGTCGCAACCTGTTGCTGCCCTGGCTGGACGAGTTCCAGCGCGAGCACCCGAAGCTGACCGTGCGCCTGCTGCTGGGCGATCGCATCGCCGACCTGTTCCGCCAGCCGGTGGACATCGCCCTGCGCTACGGCGAACCGGAGGACTCCAGCCTGGTGGCGCTGCCCATCGCCCCCCACAATCGTCGCGTGTTGTGTGCCGCGCCCGAATATCTCGCCCGGCGTGGCGAACCGCGCCAGCTGGAACAACTGGCCCAGCACAATTGCCTGCTGTTCATGCTGGGCAGCCGCGTTCACGATCACTGGACCTTTCATGACGGCAAGCGCGAGGTCGGCCTGACCGTCAGTGGCGATCGTTTCAGTGACGATGCCGATGTCGTGCGTCTGTGGGCGCTGGCAGGGGCCGGGATCGCGTACAAATCCTGGCTCGATGTGGCCGCCGATGTGCTCGCGGGGCGCTTGAAAGTGCTGCTGCCGGAGCTGCTCTGTGAGCGCGCACCGCTGAATCTGTTGTGCGCCCATCGCGCACAATTGAGTAAGCCGGTGAACCTCTTGCGGGAAATGCTTGCCAGCCGATGCGCGCGCTTGAGTAGTCATTTTCCAGGGTTATCAGACATTGATCATTAGTCGCAGGTAAAAAGCGAAATTTCCCTCAGGAACTATCAGCATCTGCGGTTTGCAGGGGGCAGGATCTGGCGGTCAACCGGCCTATACTAACGTTCGCCTCGTACACGCACGTCGATCGCCATGGCGAAACCGGTTTATGGCAGTTTCCACGTTTGGCCGACGGCACCTTACTGGCCAAGATATCTCTGGGCAGCAGGACGAAACGATTCAACAGGGAGTGAATACATGGAACATGCACCTTGCATCAGCCAGATAGCCACATTGCTGGCTGACCCCAAGCGCAGCGCAATGATGTGGGCCTTGATGGACGGCTCGGCGCGACATACCGAAGAACTGGCATTGATGGCCGGCCTGTCACCGTCCTCCGCCAGTGCGCACCTGGGGCGGTTGTCCGCCGGAGGTCTGTTGAAAGTAGAAGCCCGTGGGCGAAAGCGCTTCTTCCGCCTGACGGCTCCCGAAGTCGGTGCCGCGATCGAAGCGCTGGCCAGCGCCACGCTGGCCAGCACACCCCAGAACATCCCGGATATTTTCAAGCGCGCCGCGCCCTTGGCCAAACCTCGGCCGAGCGCTTCGCCGTTGTTGCGCGCACGGCTTTGTGACGACCATTTGGGCGGCACCCTGGCCGCCGATCTTTACCAGCGCCTGCTGGACGCGGGCTGGATCGAACAGTTCGATCAGCGGGTCACGGTCACGCTCAAGGGCGCGACGCAGTTGGAGGCACGCGGCGTCTTCATTCAGGCGCTGGCCCATCGCAACGGCAAGGTCGCCTGTGCTTGCCCCGACTGGAGCGAAAGACGCCCGCACCTGGGCGGCGCCCTGGGTGCGGCGTTGCTGCAGTTGTTCATGCAGTCGGGTTGGCTGAGCTTGCCTATGGATTCACGTGCCCTGCAGCTCACCGCCGCCGGGCAGCGAGAAATTCACCGGTTCGCCAAACAGACCGAGGTTGAAATGGCCCTGTAGGAGCAAGCTTGCTCGCGATGACGGAGTGTCAGTCGACATCAATGTTGAGTGCCAAACCGCTATCGCGAGCAAGCTTGCTCCTACAGAAGAATCCGGTAAACCTCAGGGTTTTACCAAACGAGCATCCAGGCTGTTCTGCGCCAGGCGTTTGGCCTGGTCCTGGGTCATGCCCAGATCGGTATACAGGGCATGGAAGTTTTCGGTGACGTAACCGCCGAAGTACGCCGGGTCATCCGAGTTCACGGTCACTTTCACGCCACGCTCGAGCATGTCGAGAATATTGTGCTGGGACATGTGATCGAACACGCAGAGCTTGGTGTTGGACAGCGGGCACACGGTGAGCGGAATCTGCTCGTCGATGATGCGCTGCATCAGGCGCTCGTCTTCGATGGCGCGCACGCCATGGTCGATGCGCTGGATTTTCAGCAGGTCGAGGGCTTCCCAGATGTACTCGGGCGGGCCTTCTTCACCGGCGTGGGCTACGGTCAGGAAACCTTCGCCACGGGCGCGATCGAACACCCGCTGGAATTTGCTCGGCGGGTGGCCCATCTCGGAGCTGTCCAGGCCCACGGCGACAAACGCGTCGCGGAACGGCAGCGCCTGGTCGAGGGTTTTCTGCGCCTGCTCTTCGCTCAAGTGGCGCAGGAAGCTCAGGATCAAGCCGCTGGTGATGCCCAGTTGCTGCTCGCCATCCTTCAACGCGGCGGCGATGCCGTTGAGCACCACTTCGAATGGAATGCCACGGTCGGTATGGGTCTGCGGATCGAAGAACGGTTCGGTGTGAATCACGTTCTGCGCCTTGCAGCGCAACAGGTAGGCCCAGGTCAGGTCGTAGAAGTCCTGGGAGGTGCGCAGCACGTCGGCGCCCTGGTAATACAGGTCGAGGAACTCCTGCAGGTTATTGAAAGCGTAGGCCTTGCGCAGGGTTTCGACATCGTTCCACGGCAGCGCGATCTTGTTGCGTTCGGCCAGGGCAAACAGCAGCTCGGGCTCCAGCGAACCTTCCAGGTGCAGGTGCAGTTCTGCCTTGGGCAGGGCGTTCAGCCAGTCGTACATAATTCTTTTCTCATCAGGTGCAATGGCGCCATTCTACAGAGGCTCGCTGCAAAAATTGGTAAAACCTGACCAGGCGGTTCATTCCACCGCCTCCTGATCCCGTCTATAAGCGTAGGTATCGGCGAAGCGTGAGAGCAGGAATTGGGCGCACGTGGTGGCCGGGTATTTCGCTGTCTGCTGCTCATCCTGGCACCCCGGCAGGCATTCGATGCGGGTGTCGGGGTGCGGCTCGGCAAAGAATGGCATCGAATAGCGATTTACGCCCAACGGGCTGATCACTCTGTGTGGCGTCGACAGGTAACGGTCGTTGCTCCAGCGCGCCATCATGTCACCGAGGTTGACCACGAACGTCCCTTCGATCGGCGGGGCGTCGATCCATTCGCCCTTTACGTTCCTGACTTGCAAGCCACCGGCAGAATCCTGGTAGAGCAGGGTGATGCAGCCGTAATCGGTGTGGGCACCGGCGCCTTGCTGATCGATGGAGCTGGCGGTGTGACGCGGCGGGTAGTGAATCATCCGCAATACGCTGACCGGCTCGACAAAGCGTGTGTCGAAAAAGTCGCGCTCGATGCCGAGCGCCATGGTCATTGCCCGCAACAGGGTTTGCGCGAGCGCCTGCATTTCGACGTAGTGCTGCTCCATCAGCGCCTCCCAGCCCGGCACCGATGGATGGCGGTTGGGGCCGCGCAACGGTTTTTCCGCCAGTACTTCGGGATGGTCGAGCGGCAGGTGCAGGCCCATGTCGAAGGTTTCTTTCAGGTCGCTGGGTTTGCTCGGGTCCAGTTGTTCGGTGGCGATAGCGCCGTAACCGCGATGGTGGCGGGACAGGGTGATGTCGATCTTGAGTTTTTCGGCGGTGGGCAGGGCGAAAAATTGCTTGGCGCTGTCGAACACGGCATCGATGCGCGCCGCGCTGATTGGGTGACCCTTGATGTAGAAAAAGCCCCATTCGCGGCAGGCGAGGTCGATTTGTTGTGCCACGGCTGGCCAGGCGCTGTGGTCTTCGCTGTAGAGCGGGCTGATGTCGATGATGGGAAGGCTGTTCATACGCGGTCCTTACATACGCCGAAGATCCAATGTGGGAGCGGGCTTGCTCGCGAAGGCGGTATATCAGGCAACATCAATGTTGCAGGTACTGGCCCTTTCGCGAGCAAGCCCGCTCCCACAGGGTTTTGTGGTAGCTCTGGGATTTATTTCGGCATCTCGGCCTTCATGCCTTCCACGTAATAATTCATCGACGCCAGCTCCGTATTCGTCGCGCTAACCCCTGCGGGTATTTTCTCGACCCCGGCCTGGTCCTTGATCGGCCCGGTAAACGGCTGCAGCGTGCCGCTCTTGATATTGGCGATGATCTGCTCGGCTTCGGTTTTCACCGCCGCCGGCACCAGGTCGCTGATCGGCAGTTCAACGGTGCCTTCCTTCAGGCCACCCCAGTAATCCTGGGTTTTCCAGCTGTGGTCGATCACGCTTTGGGTCGCTTGCAGGTAATGCGGCGCCCAGTCGTTGACGATGGAGGTCAGCACCGCCTTGGGGCCGAAGTGCGCCATGTCCGAAGCGTAGCCCACGGCATATACGCCGCGCCGTTCAGCGGCCTGGATCGGCGCCGGGCTGTCAGTGTGCTGGAACACCACGTCGACGCCCTGGTCGATCAGCGCGTTGGCGGCGTCGGCTTCCTTGCCCGGATCGAACCAGGAGTTGACCCACACCACCTTGATCTCGGTGCCGGGGTTGTACTTGTTCAGGGCCAGTTGAATGGCGTTGATGTCGCGGATCACTTCCGGGATCGGAAACGAGGCGACGTAGCCGATCTTTTTGCTCCTAGTCATCTTGGCCGCGAGGAAACCGCCGACGTAGCGACCTTCATAGGTGCGCGCCAGATAGGTGCCCAGGTTCTTGTCCTGCTTGTAGCCGGTGGCGTGTTCGAAGGTCACCTGGGGAAACTGCTTGGCGACCTTGAGTGTCGGGTTCATGTAGCCGAACGAGGTGGTGAAGATCAGGTCGTACTTGTCCTTGGCCATGTTGCGGATCACTCGCTCGGCGTCGGCGCCTTCGGCAACGTTTTCCACGTAGTTGGTGGTGATCTGGTTACCGAGTTTTTCCGCCAGTGCCTTGCGCCCCTGTTCATGCTGATACGTCCAGCCGTGGTCGCCGATCGGGCCGATATAGACGAAGCCGACTTTCAGCGGCTCGCTGGCACTGGCGGTAAGGCTGATCCCCAGACCGATGGCGGCGCACAGCAGTTTATGCAGCGGACGTATTTGCATGAATTCGAACCCCATTTTGTTGTGTGTGGTCAGGGCCAATGCAAATTGCTGACCAACAGGACAACATCGGCGTTAGACCGAGGGGAGGCCTTCGCGGGCAAGCCCGCTCCTACAAGGGTTGCGTAAATCCTGTGGGAGCGGGCTTGCCCGCGAAGAGGCCGGGAAGACCGATAAAAGTGCAGTGCCTGGCACAGCTGCCATCCACTGGTGCGCTAAGGTGAAACGAAACGTTAGCGCCGCGCCGCAGTCAGTCACCTATCGCACCTCAACGGCAAAAGGCCCGCCATGCTCACGATTCTCAAGCAAGAAACCTTTCTGCTGCTGGCCCTGATCGCCGCCGTCGTCGCTTTCCCGCTGGAACATTGGTTGCTGCACAGCGGCCAGGCCGTCGCACTATCTGCAGGGCTGGTGCTGATCGCGTTCATCGTCGCCGCCTCCATGCGCGTCGCCCATCAGGCCGAACTGCTTGCGGAAAAGGTCGGCGACCCCTACGGCACGATGATCCTGACCCTGGCCGCGGTGCTGGTGGAAGTAGTGATCCTGGCGATCATGATGAGCAACGAAGCCTCGGCCACCCTGGTGCGCGACACGATCTACTCAGCCGTGATGCTCGACATCAACGGCATCCTCGGCCTGGCGGCGTTGATGGGCGGGCTCAAGCACGGCGAACAGTCCTACAACGATGATTCGGCGCGCAGCTACAGCGTGATGATCCTGACCGCCATGGGCGTGTCGATGGTGGTCCCGGAGTTCATTCCCGAAGCCGACTGGAAGCTCTATTCGGCGTTCACCATTGGCGCGATGGTGGTGCTCTATACCTTGTTCCTGCGCATGCAGGTCGGGCCGCACAGTTACTTTTTCAGCTACAGCTACCCGGACAAACGCCGCAAAAAAGAACCCCTGGAGCAGGAGCCGGCACCGATCAACCTGACGTTGTCCATCGGCATCCTGGTATTCGGTGTGGTGGTGATCGGCGCCTTGGCCGAAGTGATGTCCAAGACCCTCGACCTGGGGCTGGAAGGAACGGGCGCACCACCGGTGATCACGGCGATCCTGGTGGCGGCCATTTCGGCGGCGCCAGAGATTCTGACGGCATTGCGCGCGGCGCTGGCCAACCGCATGCAGTCGGTGGTCAACATCGCCCTGGGTGCCTCACTGTCGACGGTGATCCTGACGGTGCCGGTGATGGAGGCGATGGCGCTCTACACCGGCCAGCCGTTCCAGATGGCCATGACCCCGGTGCAGACCGTGATGATCTTCATCACCCTGATCGTCAGCGCGATCAACCTCAACGATGGTGAAACCAACGCCATCGAAGGGATGACTCATTTTGTGCTGTTTGCGACGTTTATCATGTTGTCGTTGCTGGGCCTGTGATCCAACCGAAAATCAATGTGGAAACTGGATCAATGTGGGAGCGGGCCTGCTCGCGAAGGCGGTGTGTCAGGCAATGAAATATCGACTGAAACATCGTCTTCGCGAGCAAGCCCGCTCCCACATTAGATCTCCATAGGCTTAGACGCCTGCGATCAACTGCCGAGCTGCTTGAGTGTGATCAGCGATCAACCCTTTCAGATCCAGCCCCTCGACCTGCCCGTCGATCACTCGCCATTTGCCGCCGACCATCACCCGATCCGCGCGATCGGCACCGCACAACAACAGCGCGGACACCGGATCGTGACTGCCGGAGAAACGCAGTTCATCGAGCTTGAACAACGCCAGGTCCGCCTGCTTGCCCACCGCGATCTCGCCAATATCGGTCCGCCCGAGCAAACTGGCCGAGCCCTTGGTCGCCCAGCCCAGCACGCGCTCTGGAGTGATCTTCTCGGCGCCGTAGCGCAGGCGTTGGATGTACAACGCCTGACGGGTTTCGAGCATCATGTTCGACGCATCGTTGGACGCTGAACCGTCCACGCCAAGACCGAGCAATGCGCCGGCATCGGTCAGCTCGATGGTCGGGCAAATGCCGGAGGCCAGGCGCATGTTCGAGCTCGGGCAATGGCAGATGCCGGTGCCGGCCGCACCGAGGCGAGCGATCTCGTCCGGGTTGAAGTGGATGCCATGGGCCAGCCAGGTACGAGGGCCGAGCCAGCCGACACTGTCCAGGTAATCCACGGTGCGCAGACCGAAACGCTGCAGGCAGAAATCTTCTTCGTCGAGGGTTTCGGCCAGGTGCGTGTGCAGGCGCACGTCGAGTTTATTCGCCAGTTCGGCGCTGGCGGACATGATCTCCGGTGTGACGGAGAAGGGTGAGCAGGGCGCCAGGGCGATCTGGATTTGCGCGCCGTCACCACGTTCGTGGTACTCGGCGATCAGGCGCTGGCTGTCGGCCAGGATGACTTCGCCTTCCTGTACGGTTTGCTGCGGCGGCAGGCCACCGTCCTTTTCACCCAGGCTCATGGAGCCGCGCGTCAGCATGGCGCGCATGCCCAGTTCGCGCACGCTTTCGACTTGCACGTCGATCGCATTTTCCAGGCCTTCGGGGAACAGGTAATGGTGATCGGCAGCCGTGGTGCAACCGGATAGCAGCAATTCGGCCAGTGCGACTTTGGTGGCCAGGGCGAGTTTTTCCGGCGTCAGCCGTGCCCAGACCGGATACAGGGTTTTCAGCCAGGGAAACAACGGCTGGTTGACCACTGGCGCCCAGGCGCGGGTCAGGGTTTGATAGAAGTGGTGATGGGTGTTGATCAGCCCCGGCAGAATCACATGCTCGCGGGCGTCGAACACTTCGTTGCAAGGCGTGGCAGGCTGCTGGCCGAGGCCAAGCACTTCGACGATCAAACCGTCTTGCAGCACCAGGCCGCCACGGGCATCGAGACCGTTGGCTGTGAAAATGGCGAGGGGATTTTTTAACCAGGTACGGGTCGCAGGCATGTTGGCCGGCTCCTCTGAAAGTTGGGTTCAGGGTTGCCAGCTCAGTGTTGCCCTGTCTGCTGATCCAGGGTCGCCGGGGAGGCGAGGTGCGAAGTGTCGATCAAAAGGGCTTCGCGGGCAAGTCCGGTCCGACCAGACAACGCAAAACCCCATTGGGGCGGTGTAATTACCAGGGAATGGTTTCACCCCGGTAATTGATGAAGTGATGCCCGCCCTTGCCTACATACGCATTCACCTGATCCACCAGCCCCCGCGTGCTGGTCTCTACATCGATGTCAGCGCCTTCACCGCCCATGTCGGTTTTCACCCAGCCCGGATGCAGCGACAGCACGGTGAGTTTCTGTTCGCCCAGTTGAGTGACGAAGCTGTTGGTCATGGAATTGAGTGCCGCCTTGCTGGCCTTGTACAGTGCCAGTTCCGGCGCGTCGGGCATGGTCACGCTGCCCAGTACCGAGCTCATGAAGGCCAGCACGCCGCTGTCCGGACGGATTTGCCCGGCAAAACGCTGGGCCAGGTTGATCGGCGCCACGGCGTTGGTGAAGAACAGTTGGCCGACTTCGGCCAGCGTCGCGCCACCGTTGGGCGTCTGCACCTCAGGACCTTTGACGCCGGCGTTGACGAACAGCAGGTCAAACACTTCGTCCTTCAGTTGCTGACTCAGCGCGATCACCGCTTGCTGATCGTCCATGTCGAGCTTTTCGATCCGCACATTGCCCACTGCCTTGAGGGCTTCGGCGTTTTGCGGATTGCGCACAGTGGCGGTGACTTGCCAGCCGTCGGCCAGCAGGGTTTTCACCAGGCCGAGGCCAAGGCCCCGGGAGGCGCCGATGATCAGTGCAGTTCTGGACATGTGTGGCTTCCTTGAGAGTTCAGGGACGTGGGTTCCGGATCCGGCTTGACCCTGGAGCATACTCCAGGCTTTAGCCTTGTTGCTCCCTGAAATTGATGGAGCAATGTCGATGTGGACTTCAACGCAGTATCGTCAGCTGGTACGCGGCAGCGCGTGGTACGACCTGGTCGTCATGGCAGCGTTCGCCACACCCTGGAGTTTTGCCGTGGTGCATGGACTGTTGTCGAGCCTGATGCTGGTGGTTTTCCTGGTGTTTGAGTTGGCGTGGGGCGTGGCTCAGGTGTTGCCTGTGCGGGACCCTTCGCGAGCAAGCCCGCTCCCACATTGGATTGGTGTGCACTCGGTCAATTGTGGGAGCGGGCTTGCTCGCGAAGAGGTCGTAACAGTCAGCGCTTAATGCCCGGCGCGCCACGACTGCCCCAACGAAACCGGCGCATACAATCGAGTACGCATCCGGTCCCGGGACAGCAGCACCAGCACCACGATGGTCGCCACATACGGCAGCATCGCCAGCAAACTCGACGGAATCGCCAGCCCCAGCCCCTGCGCCACCAGGTGCAGGATGCTGGCGAGCCCGAACAGGTACGCACCGAGCAGCAAACGCCATACCCGCCAACTGGCGAACACCACCAGGGCCAGGGCAATCCAGCCGCGGCCGGCGCTCATGTTTTCCGCCCACATCGGTGTGTAGGCCAGCGACAGGTACGCGCCGGCCAACCCGGCCATCGCGCCGCCGAACAACACCGCCAATGCCCGCACGGCCAACACCGGCAAGCCCATGGCACTGGCGGCATCCGGGTTTTCGCCGACCGCCTGGATGATCAGCCCGACGCGGCTTTTCAGCGTCACCCAAGCCACCAGCGCAAACAGCGCGAATGACAGGTACACCAGCAGGTCCTGGGCGAACAGCATCCGTCCGATCAGCGGAATCTCGCTCAAGTACGGGATCGCCAGCGGCTCGAAGCCTACCAACGGTTTGCCGACCCACGCCGCGCCGACAAAGGTCGACAACCCCACGCCGAAAATCGTCAGGGCCAGACCGGTGGCCACCTGGTTGGCGTTGAAGACCAGCGCCACCAAGGCAAACAACGAGGACAACAGCATCCCGGCGAGCATCGCCAGCAAGACGCCAAGCCAGAGGTTACCGGTGCTGAACGCGATGATGAAACCGATCACCGCGCCAAACAGCATCATGCCTTCCTGGCCCAGGTTGAGTACGCCGCTTTTCTCGCACACCAGTTCGCCCAGCGCCACCAGCAGCAACGGCGTACCGCAACGAACCATGGCGTAGAAAATGTTGCTCAGCAGATCGATATCCATCACAGCGCTCCTGCTGGTACGGCGGTGGCGGGTGCACGGCGAGCCCAGTGCAGGTTCAAACGGGGTCGGTAGAGAATCAGCACATCGCAGGCGAGCAGGAAAAACAGCATCATCCCCTGGAACAATTGGGTGATCGCCTGCGGCAGGTTCAAGCTCATTTGCGCGTTCTCGCCACCGATGTACAGCAGCGCCATCAACAGGCTGGAAAACAGAATGCCAAGGGGGTTCAAGCGCCCGAGAAACGCCACGGTGATCGCCGCATAGCCGTAGCCGGGCGAAACCTGCGGGACCAATTGCCCGATCGGCCCGCTCACTTCACAGGCACCGGCCAAGCCCGCGAGGCCGCCGCTGATCAACAGTGCCAGCCAGACCAGGCGTTTTTCGCGAAAGCCGACAAAACCGGCTGCGCGCTTGTCCAGCCCAAGCACCTTGATCTGGAAGCCGACAAAACTTTTCTGCAGCAGCACCCACACCGCCACCAAAGCGAGCAGGGCGAAATACACGCCGGCGTGAACCCGACCGTCTTCCATCAACAGCGGCAAGCGGCTGGCGTCACCGAACATCGCCGACTGCGGAAAGTTGAACCCTTCCGGATCTTTCAGCGGGCCGTGCACGCAAAACAGCAGCAGGTTCAGGGCGATGTAATTGAGCATGATGCTGGTGAGGATTTCATTGGCGTTGAAGTGCGTGCGTAACCAGGCCGTCAGCCCAGCCCATGCGGCGCCGGCCAGGGTCCCGGTGAGCAATATCAGGACCAGTGCCCAGCGACTTTGCAGCTCGATGATATTCACCGCCAAAGCACTGCCGGCCAGGGCGCCGAGCAGCAGTTGGCCTTCGGCGCCGATGTTCCAGATTCGCGCCTGGTACGCAACGGCCAGGCCCAACGCGCAGAGCAGAATCGGTAACGCTTTGACCAGCCATTCGGAGATGCCATACAGGTCGCTGATGGGCGCGATCAATAGCGTATGCAAAGTCAGCAAAGGATCGTGGCCCAAAGCGATAAACAGCAACGAGCCACAGCCCAGGGTCAGGACCGCCGCCAGCAACGGCGAGCACCACAGCATCAGGCTCGATTGCTGGCCACGGGGTTCAAGAGAAAGCAGCATGTGAAACTCCGTTAACGTATTGCGCAGGCGGGTAGGTGAGAGGTGTCGAACTGGCCGGCCATCCAGCCACCAACATCGCTCAGGCGGGTGTCGACGGTGGCCTTGAGCGGCGATAACTGTCCGCCGCACAAGGCACCGAGGCGGTCGCTGATCTGGAACAATTCGTCGAGGTCTTCGGAAATCACCAGGATCGCCGCGCCGGCATCGCGCAGGGCGATCAACGCCCGGTGAATGGTCGCGGCCGCGCCGACATCCACGCCCCAGGTCGGGTGCGCGGCCACCAGCAATTTCGGCTGTTGAAGTATTTCCCGGCCAAGAATGAATTTCTGCAGGTTACCGCCGGACAGGCTGCGGGCCGGTGCCTGGGGGCCGGCTGCCTTGACCCCGAAGCGGCGAATGATGTCTTGCGCCAGTGCCAGGACCTTGGCGCGCTGAATCAGCCCCTTGCTCACCAGCCCGTGCTGGAATGCAGTAAGCAGGGCGTTGTCCGCCAGGCTCAGGTCCGGTACGGCGCCATGCCCCAGGCGTTCGGCCGGGACGAAGGCCAGTCCGCGCTGGCGGCGGGCATCGGGGCGTAAATGCGCGACCGCTTCGCCGCCGAAACGGATGGTTGCAGCGTCGTTGCGGGCCAGCGGTTCTTCGCCGCTGAGCAACGCCAGTAGTTCATCCTGACCATTGCCGGCGACACCGGCGATGCCGACTATCTCGCCGCTGCGCACCGCAAGGTCGATGGCCTTGAGGGAACAGCCGAACGGGTCCGGGTTGTGCCAGGACAAGCCTTGCATGTGCAAAAACACATCGCTGCCCGTCACCTTCGGGTAATCGGTGATCAACTCCGCCGCATCGCCCACCATCAGGCGCGCCAGTTGCCGATCCGAGTATTCGGCCGGCACGCAATGGCCGGCCACTCGTCCGCCGCGCAACACGGTGGCGCTGTGGCACAGCGCACGCACTTCGGCGAGCTTATGGCTGATGAACAGAATGCTGCAGCCCTCGGCAGCCAGTCGGCGCAAGGTCACGAATAAATCGTCGGCCTCCTGCGGGGTCAACACCGAGGTCGGTTCGTCGAGAATCAGCAGGCGGATGTCCTGCATCAGGCAGCGAATGATTTCCACCCGTTGCCGCTCGCCGATGGACAGGCTGTGGACAAGTCGCTGCGGCTCCAGCGCCATGCCGTAGCGTTGCGACACTTCGCTGATTTTGCGTTCAAGCTGGCTGGGCGTGCCTGCCGCCGGGCCCATGGCCAGGGCGATGTTCTGCGCCACACTCAAGGTTTCAAACAGCGAGAAGTGCTGGAACACCATGCCGATCCCCAGGTCGCGAGCCTGGGCCGGGTTGCGCAGGGTCACGGGCTGGCCATGCCAGAACATCTCGCCGGCGTCGGCCTGCACGACGCCGTAGATGATCTTCATCAGGGTGCTTTTGCCTGCACCGTTTTCGCCGAGCAGGGCGTGGATTTCACCCGGGGCGATGGTCAGGTCGATGGCATCGTTGGCCAGGCAGCCGGGGTAGCGTTTACTGATTCTGCTCAGTTGGAGGCGGGGCGTTGGATCGGCGATGGACATGACAGGCTCGGTTCGATGGAGTGCATGCCTGTGGATAAAGCAATTTTCTGGCCATCAGGTCAGGAAATTTGCCTGGGCCCCGTGCGCCAAGCCACTTTGCGCGCTGGCAGGCCGGGACGCACCGCAAACCGGGCACCACAAAAGTGCAGGGCGGTTGAGCCGGCTCCGGTTTTGCGCGTTGTCTCTTGATCAAAAAATGAGCATTCGCCGGCAAGCCATGCCGGATATGCAGCCGCGCCAGCCATGAACGGGTTATCCACAGATTGCTCCACAGTATTTGTGCGCAAGCTCAAGGGACGGGCATAAGCGTGGGGCGGCTATCTTCTAAAAGTGCTAAACCACTCTAACTAATTGTTTTTAATTGGATTTAACAATTTTATGGGCAAAATGGACGAAAAATGAGCAAAGCCCGCAAAGCCGCATGACAGAAGGGTTACAGCGTTATGTGCTCAGGTTATCCACAGTCGGGTGCACAGCAGATGTGGGCAACTATGGAATATGCAAAAAATGCGCGTGCCCCAAAAGATCGCAGCCTGCGGCAGCTCCTACAAGATGTCCGCGATCCCCTGTAGGAGCTGCCGCAGGCTGCGATCTTTTGATCTTGCTAGTGCTGCAACACAATCCGTCCACGACTCAAGTCGGCGAGTAGAGATTGCAATGTGTCGATCTGCCCGGCACCCACCGCTAATTGCAGTTCAACGCCATTGGCCGTGAAATCCTCGTGCACCACCAGCCCACCAAGTTCCGCAACCCGCAGCTTGACCAACGCCAACTCACCAAACGCACAGGCACAGCGCACCGGGACCCGACTGATCAACTCAATCTTCGGCGCCGTTTGCAGGCACTTATTGGCACCGCCGCCGTAAGCCCGGGCCAGTCCACCGGTGCCCAGTTGAATGCCGCCATACCAGCGAATCACCAGTACGACGACCTGATCACAATCCTGTGCCTCGATGGCCGCCAGGATCGGCCGCCCAGCCGTGCCGCCGGGTTCGCCATCGTCAGTGCTGCGGTATTGATCGCCGAGCTTCCACGCCCAGCAATTGTGCGTCGCGTTCGGATCGCTGTGCTGGGTAATGAAAGCCTGGGCTTCGGCGGGGCTGCCGATCGGCGCGGCGAAGGTGATGAAGCGGCTTTTGCGAATCTCTTCGCGGTATTCGCAGAAGTCGCTGAGGGTAAAAGGCATAGGGGTCTTAGAGAGAGGGTGTCAGGCCGCAGCCTTTGAGAATGATACGGATCAGGTTGTTGCCGGCGTCTTCCATGTCTTGCTTGGTCAGCTTGCTGCGCCCGCTGACCCGGCAGATCTGCGTGGCGAAGTCGGCGTAATGCTGGGTGCTGCCCCACAACAGGAAAATCAGGTGCACCGGGTCGACCGGGTCCATTTTGCCAGCGTCGATCCACGCCTGGAACACCGCGGCACGGCCCTGGAACCAGGTGCGATAGTCCTGGTTGAAATATTCGGTCAGGCATTCGCCGCCACTGATGACCTCCATGGCGAAGATTCGGGAGGCTTGCGGCTGGCGCCGGGAAAACTCCATTTTGGCGCGGATGTAGCGGGTCAGGGCTTCGGCCGGGTCGTCTTGCGCAGTGAGGGTATTGAAGGTGCTGTCCCACAACTCGATGATGTTGCTCAGCACCGCCACGTACAAACCGAGTTTGTTGGTGAAGTAGTAATGCAGGTTCGCTTTCGGCAAGCCGGCATTCAGGGCGATGGTGTTCATGCTGGTGCCCTTGAACCCGTGACGGGCGAACTCGTCTTCGGCTGCTTTGATGATGGTCTCTTCGTTCTTCTGACGAATGCGGCTGGCGGGTTTGCCGCTGTGGGCTGGGACTTCAAAGGTCATAGGCACTTCCGGACAAGGGGGTGGGTGCATCCAGTGCGTTGATAGCGTAAAACCGAATACACCACAACCGGATGTTCAGCGTGTTGCGGCCAGGCTTTCGAGAAAACTTTCCAGAACCAGGTGCGGACGACGCCCCTTGCGGGTCACCGAAGCCAGGCTGAGATCATAGAAACGGGTTTTTGATTTCAATGCGCGCAACCGGCCTTGCTGCACCCAAAGGCTGGCGTAATGGTCCGGCAGGTAGCCGATGTAGCGCCCGGTCAGGATCAGGAACGCCATGCCCTCGCGGTCCGACGCGCTGGCGGTGCAGTTGAGCGCCTGATAATGCGCCTGGATATCCGCTGGCAAACGGAAGGTCGGGGCGATGGCGTCCTGGCTGTTCAAACGCCCGTCGTCCAGTTGCTTGTCATCGACATAAAACAGTGGGTGGCCAACCGCGCAGTACAGCAGCGAGCGTTCGCTATACAGCGGCTGATACTCCAGCCCCGACAGCGCACTGGCCTGCGGCACTACGCCGACATGCAGGCGCCCGTCGAGCACGCCTTGTTCCACTTCGTTGGGCGCGATCATGCGGATCTGGATCTGCACGTCCGGGCCGCGTTCCTTCAATTGCGACAGGGCGTGGGTGATGCGCATGTGGGGCAGGGTGACCAGGTTGTCGGTCAGGCCGATGGTCAATTCGCCGCGCAAGTGCTGGTGCAGGCCGTTGACCTCGGTGCGGAAACTTTCCAGGGCATTTAACAGCTGCAACGCCGATTGATAAACCTCACGACCTTCTTCGGTCAGGGAAAAACCGGCACGGCCACGTTGGCACAGGCGCAAACCCAGGCGCTGCTCCAGATCGCTCATCTGCTGGCTGATGGCCGAGCGGCCGATACCGAGCACGCTTTCAGCCGCAGAGAAGCCGCCACTTTCGACCACGCTGCGAAAGATCCGCAGCAGGCGGATATCAAAGTCGCTGACTTGCGCCAGTGGATCGGGGCGACGGCTGGACATGCGCTCACTCGATAGTTTAGTGGAAGGCTGACTGAAGGTTAGAAAAGTTGCATTTCACCGACTTTATCCCCGTGGCAATTTAGCTGCAACAGCGGTTTCAATCCTTACGCGCTTATTGCCTTGCGAGGTTTCACCCATGAACTTGCCTGAAAACGCCCCGACATCCCTGGCCAGCCAGCTCAAGCTCGATGCTCACTGGATGCCGTACACCGCCAACCGTAACTTTCAGCGCGATCCGCGCCTGATCGTGGGTGCCGAGGGTAGCTGGCTGATCGACGACAAGGGCCGCAAGGTCTATGACTCGCTGTCGGGTCTGTGGACCTGCGGCGCAGGGCACACTCGCAAGGAAATCCAGGAAGCGGTCGCCAAGCAACTGGGCACCCTCGATTACTCGCCAGGCTTCCAGTACGGTCACCCGCTGTCGTTCCAGTTGGCAGAAAAAATCACCGACCTGACCCCGGGTAACCTGAACCACGTGTTTTTCACCGACTCGGGTTCCGAATGCGCCGACACCGCCGTGAAAATGGTGCGTGCCTACTGGCGCCTGAAAGGCCAGTCGACCAAGACCAAGATGATCGGTCGTGCCCGTGGCTACCACGGCGTGAACATCGCCGGCACCAGCCTGGGTGGCGTCAACGGCAACCGCAAGTTGTTCGGCCAGGCGATGATGGACGTCGATCACCTGCCGCACACCTTGCTGGCAAGCAATGCGTTCTCCCGTGGCATGCCGGAGCAGGGCGGTATCGCCCTGGCTGACGAACTGCTCAAGCTGATCGAGCTGCACGATGCCTCGAACATCGCGGCGGTATTCGTTGAGCCTCTGGCCGGTTCCGCTGGCGTACTGGTTCCGCCGCAGGGTTACCTGAAACGTCTGCGCGAGATCTGCGATCAGCACAACATCCTGCTGGTGTTCGACGAAGTGATCACCGGTTTCGGCCGTACCGGCAACATGTTCGGTGCCGACACCTTTGGCGTGACCCCGGACCTGATGTGCATCGCCAAGCAAGTCACCAACGGTGCGATCCCGATGGGCGCGGTCATTGCCAGCTCCGAGATCTACCAGACGTTCATGAATCAGCCGACGCCTGAATACGCGGTGGAATTCCCCCACGGCTACACCTATTCCGCACACCCGGTGGCGTGTGCCGCCGGCCTGGCAGCACTGGATCTGCTGCAGAAGGAAAACCTGGTACAGAGCGTCGCCGAAGTCGCACCGCATTTCGAAAACGCGCTGCATGGCCTCAAGGGCACCAAGAACGTCATCGACATTCGTAACTATGGCCTGGCGGGTGCGATCCAGATCGCGCCACGTGACGGCGACGCCATCGTGCGTCCGTTCGAAGCGGGCATGGCCTTGTGGAAAGCCGGGTTCTACGTGCGCTTCGGCGGCGACACCCTGCAGTTCGGCCCAACGTTCAACAGCAAGCCGCAGGACCTGGATCGTCTATTCGACGCGGTCGGCGAAGTGCTCGGCAAGATCGACTGATTTCTCCTTACATACCTACAAACAACGGGCGCGCCGATTCGGGCGCGCCTGTGGACAACTTTTCAGGAGCTTCCATGAGCGTTATTCCGCATTTGATCAATGGCGAACTGGTGACCGAGAACGGTCGCGCGGTTGATGTGTTCAACCCGTCTACCGGCCAGGCTATCCACAAGTTGCCGCTGGCGACTCGCGAAACCATCCAGAGCGCTATCGACGCGGCCAAGGCTGCATTCCCGGCCTGGCGCAATACGCCACCGGCCAAGCGTGCCCAGGTCATGTTCCGCTTCAAGCAACTGCTGGAGCAGAACGAAGGGCGTATCGCCCAGCTGATCAGCGAAGAACACGGCAAGACCCTGGAAGACGCCGCCGGTGAACTGAAGCGCGGTATCGAGAACGTCGAGTTCGCTTGCGCGGCGCCGGAAATCCTCAAGGGCGAATACAGCCGCAACGTCGGCCCGAACATCGATGCATGGTCCGACTTCCAGCCACTGGGCGTAGTGGCCGGTATCACCCCGTTCAACTTCCCGGCCATGGTGCCGCTGTGGATGTACCCGCTGGCCATCGTCTGCGGCAACTGCTTCATCCTCAAGCCATCCGAGCGTGATCCGAGCTCGACGCTGCTGATTGCCCAGTTGCTGCTGGAAGCTGGTTTGCCGAAAGGCGTATTGAGCGTGGTGCACGGCGACAAGGCTGCGGTGGACGCGCTGATCGAAGCGCCGGAAGTCAAGGCACTGAGCTTCGTCGGTTCGACCCCGATTGCCGAGTACATCTATAGCGAAGGCACCAAGCGCGGCAAACGCGTCCAGGCCCTGGGTGGTGCGAAGAACCACGCGGTGCTGATGCCGGATGCCGATCTGGACAACGCGGTCAGCGCACTGATGGGCGCGGCTTACGGTTCCTGCGGCGAGCGCTGCATGGCAATCTCGGTAGCCGTGTGTGTCGGCAACCAGGTTGCAGATGCTCTCGTGGCCAAACTGGTTCCACAAATCCAGGCGCTGAAAATCGGTGCTGGCACTTCCTGCGGTCTGGACATGGGCCCTCTGGTCACGGGGCAAGCGCGGGACAAGGTCAGCGGTTACGTGGAAGACGGCGTAGCAGCCGGTGCGACACTGGTCGTGGACGGTCGTGGTCTGACCGTGGCCGGTCATGAGGAAGGCTTCTTCCTGGGTGGCTGCCTGTTCGACAACGTCACGCCAGAAATGCGCATCTATAAAGAAGAGATCTTCGGGCCTGTGTTGTGCGTCGTCCGGGTCAACAGCCTGGAAGAGGCGATGCAACTGATCAACGATCACGAGTACGGCAACGGCACCTGCATCTTCACCCGTGACGGGGAAGCGGCGCGCCTGTTCTGCGACGAGATCGAAGTCGGCATGGTCGGCGTTAACGTACCGTTGCCGGTGCCAGTGGCCTACCACAGCTTTGGTGGCTGGAAACGTTCGCTGTTCGGCGACCTGCATGCCTACGGCCCGGATGGTGTGCGTTTCTACACCCGCCGCAAAGCCATCACCCAGCGCTGGCCGCAGCGTGCGAGCCATGAAGCTTCGCAGTTCGCTTTCCCTAGTTTGTAAGTAGAAGGGTAAAGACGGCCGACCCAACGGGTCGGCCTTTTTGTTTCTGGTGCTTTTTAGCTATATGACAGTTTTGTGAAAATAGAGGTTGACGGCAGATTCCAGAAGCCTATAATTCGCTCCACTTCCGGCGCAGTCGAAACGGAAAACTCCTTGGTAAACAATGAGTTACGCAGTTTTGACAGCAGGTTGCTTCAGTTCATCGAAGCCAAAAGGACGTTGAAAAAGAGGTGTTGACAGCAGCGTGTAACGCTGTAGAATTCGCCTCCCGCTGACGAGAGATCTGAAGCGCAAGTGGTTGAAGTTGTTAAGGATTCCTTGAAAACTTCTGAAAAATATCACTTG
>NZ_JAXDEO010000068.1:0-25865 GCF_035064975.1 Pseudomonas sp. YuFO20 | reverse complement strand
CCGGCGAAGGCGTTCTCAAGTACGCCTTCGCCGGCAAGCCGGCTCCTACAGGTTCGATGTCCGGCAAGGGTCTTGTGTAGGCCAGCGCCCTACATTTCATAAACAAAATTCGCGTCCAGCCCCCGGAAATACCCGGTTGCAAGCCATTACATCCCCACCTAACATCGATGCTCTACGGGTACAGCGGAGCTGTCCAACCCAACCCGCATTCAAGGAACCAGAATGTCCCAACGCATCCATCGCAGCATCGACCTGCCCCTTCGAACCGGCCTCAACCGCGACGAACTGTGGGAAGACCACGACAAAGGCCTGATCAAATGCTGGGAAGTCGGCCGCCAGCGTGCCACCCGCTTCCCCGACCTCGCCCGACAATGCCTCGCCGGTGAGCTGCCGGTGCTGGGCTGGAAAGGTGGCGTCAGCCGCAGCCTGAAAAAACTGGAAAAATACGGCTCCCTCAAATACCTGGCGCAGTGGCAGGGTCTGCGCGGGGAGGATCTGGATGTGAATCTGGGCGAAGAACGGGTGCTGACCTGTGCGCGAACCGGGATGGTGGTGACGTTTACCCCGGATCGGGCGAAGTATTTTAATCAGGTCACAGAAGTGGAATCAATTGAGTGAGAGGCGCTCAGTCAAAAGTGGTGCCGAGCAGTGTCGTTACCGGTTCTGCTTCAGCGCTGACTGAAAAGCGCTCGCGATAAGCCTGCGGTGTTACCCCCATGGCACGCAGGAAGCTGCGGCGCAGGGTTTCTTCGCTGCCGAAGCCGCATTGCGCGGCCACCCGCTTGATTGGCACGCCGGTATCGCTGAGCAGGCGTCGTGCGGTTTCGACGCGGATCAGCTCGATGGCCCGGGCCGGGGTCTGGCCGGTGTCGGCGCGGTAGTGACGGACGAAGCTGCGTTCGCTCATGCCGGCCTGCAGGGCCAGGCTCGGGATGCCGAGGTCTTTGCTGAGGTTTTCACTGATCCAGGCGTGAAGTTCATCGAAGCGGTTGCCTTCTTTCTGCAAAGACAGGGTCACGCTGAATTGCGACTGGCCGCCCGGGCGTTTCAGGAACACCACCAGTTGCCGGGCGACTTCCAGGGCCATGGTCCGACCGAGGTCGGCTTCGACCATCGCCAACGCCAGGTCGATGCCGGCGGTTACGCCGGCCGAGGTCCAGACCGGGCCGTCGTTGATGAAGATCGGATTGGGCTCGACCTGCAATTGCGGGTGTTGCTGCGCCAACTGTTCGCAACGGGTCCAGTGGGTGACAACACGCCGGCCATCGAGCCAGCCGCTGGCTGCCAGCAGGAACGCCCCGGTGCACACCGATGCCACGCGCCGGCAGTGCGCCGCGTGCTCACGCACCCAATGGACAAGTGAGGGCTCCTGCGCCGCCGCATAGACGCCCCAACCCCCGGCGATGATCAGCGTATCGCTGCCCTCCTCGGGCAAAGGCTCGGCCAGCAACGCCAGGCCCGCTGACGACATCACCGCCCCGCCGCCGCTGCTTATCACCGATGGCGCATAAGGGGGTGGCGAACCCTGCTGGCGGGCGATGTCGTTGGCCGACGCAAACACCTGCAACGGCCCGGTGACATCGAGCACTTGCACATTGGCGAACGCGAGCACGTGAATGGTTTTCGGCATGTTGGCGTAATTCGTGGGGTGATTGGCGTGTACGCCAAATCCTAGGCGCCTACAGTGAAGGCGTCCACCCACTCCAGGAGAAAAACACCATGACCTTGCAGATCGGTTTTCTGTTGTTTCCACAGGTGCAGCAACTCGACCTGACCGGCCCGTATGACGTGCTGGCCTCGCTGCCGGACGTGAAGGTGCATCTGATCTGGAAGGACCTGATGCCCATCACCGCCAGTACCGGCCTGATGCTCAAGCCGACCGTGACCTTCGACGATTGCCCGGCGCTGGATGTGATCTGCGTGCCCGGTGGCAGCGGAGTCGGGCCGTTGATGGAAGATGAGCAAACACTGGCGTTCATCAAGGCCCAGGCTGCCAACGCGCGGTACGTGACGTCGGTCTGCACCGGTGCGCTGGTGCTGGGTGCGGCGGGCCTGCTTCAAGGCAAACGGGCCACCACACATTGGGCGTATCACGAACTGCTGGCGCCGTTGGGAGCAATTGCGGTGAAGGATCGGGTGGTGCGCGACGGCAATCTGCTGACCGGTGGCGGGATCACCGCAGGCATCGATTTCGCCCTGACCCTGGCCGCAGAACTGTTCGACCGGGACACGGCAGAGCTGGTGCAATTGCAACTGGAATACGCGCCTGCGCCGCCCTTTCAGGCCGGTAGCCCGGAAACCGCGCCCGCCAGGGTGCTGGAGGAAGCTCGCGCACGTGCCGCTGCGTCATTGCAACTGCGCGCGCAAATCACCGAGCGTGCGGCGGCGAAACTCGACCGGCAATGAAATACCGGCTGCGGTTCACGCAGCCCGTATTTTTCTGACGCCCATAAAAAAACCCGCCGAAGCGGGTTCTTCCAAGACCATTACAACTCCCTGTCGTCAGCATCCCTTGCAAATGGCCGATCATCCGTGATCCTGAGCACTTCCTGTGCATCAGTGGATGGGGCCAGAATACGCATCGGATCCAATTTTTAACAGACGACATAGTTGTTTCCGCGTGTAAGACATTCGCTATAGATGCACTTGCAAATCTCTCCGACCGGTTATAACCGTCACTCGCCCGCACGTTCCCGGGCCTTGGCGTTTTCGGCGAGGAATTGCTCGAGACGGTTCAATTGCTCCTCCCAGCCACGGCTGTCCATGTAATACGCCTCCTTCTGGCGTACATCGGGAATGTGCGCGAAACCTGACTCGGACACCTTGAGCAAGGTACCGCCTTCGTAGTCTTGCAGTTCGAACTTGACCAGCGTGGTGGGCTCCTGGGAGTAGTCGATTTTCGGGTTCACCGCATAGGGGTGCCAGCGAAAGGAAAACAATTGCTGCGGCTCGACCCGCTCGACCAGCACGTTCCACAACACGTGTTCATAACCGGGATACGTAACCTGCCCCTGCGTCCACTCGCCGGCAATGAAACGCCGGCCTTCGAGCGCAACGCCGAACCACTGACCGAACGCCTCGGCATCGACCAAGGCGCGCCATACAAGCGCGCGTGGCGACTTGAGCATGATTTTGCGTTCAAAACTGTTGGGTACTGGTTTCATACGTCACCTCCTGTAATGAACAACAGTAGGCCTGTAAGACCACATGTCCAGCCCGAAAGTTGTATCAATCGGGCGTCAGTTGTCGAAATCGCCGTCTTTGCGTCGCTACACTGGCGCAAATTCCCCTGTTACAGCGAGCCTATTGCATGTACTCACGTTTCCTTCTGGCACTCACGCCTTTGCTGTTAATCACCCAGGCCCAGGCCGTGGACTGCGACAACGCCAGCGACCAGGCGACGATGAACCAGTGTGCCGCACAGCAGCATGCGGCGGTAGACAAGGAGTTGAATGCGCTTTACCAGCAGATCACCACGCGTTTGAAGGGCAACCCCGACGGCAAGAAACTGCTGGTGGGGGCGCAGCGTTCGTGGATTGCGTTTCGCGATGCCGAGTGCAAGTTTTCGGCGTCCGGGGTGGAGGGTGGGAGTGTTTATCCGCTGATCTACGGCAATTGCGTGACCGAGTTGACCAGGGCGCGGGTGGAGACGTTCAAGACCTACCTGAAGTGCCCGGAGGGGGATTTGGGGTGTCCGGTGCCGGGGGTCTGATTTTGTAGTGTTTTTGAGGGCCTATTCGCGAGCAAGCCCGCTCCCACATTTGATCGCGTTCTTTCTGGAAGAACTCGGTCCAGTGTGGGAGCGGGCTTGCTCGCGAAGGCGTCAGTTCAGACGCCGCAATTACCGCACAAAAATCTGCGCCGTGGTAATCGCCATATCCCCACCCGGCAACTTGATGCTGCCCACCTGTTTCAGGCTGTCGGCATCGAAGATCGCCACATCGTTGAACGTCCCGGCCAGGTAGATCTTGCTCCCGTCCTTGTTGAAGGAAATGCAGTAGTAGGAGTGATCGAGCGTCGCCGCCTGGAGCATTTTCTTCTCCTTGATGTCGTATTTGGCCAGGCGGTTGAGCACACCGAACATCAGGTTGGGATCTTTTGGCGAGCGCATGCCGCTGAAGTAGATTTCCGTCAGGGGCCCGAAGTCGGTGGTTTCGGTCTTGCCGGTCTTCAGGTCGACACTGAACAGGCCGTACAGGTATTCGGCGGTGGCCGGGTCCTGCTGCTTGTCCTTGAATTTCGCCGCGGTGTAGAGCAGCGAGAAGTCATGCCGGTAGGTCTGCTGGTTCCACACGTAGAGCACGTCCGGCGCGCTGTAGTTCGCGCGTTTCCAGTGACGGCTGGGGATCAGCACGTCGAACTTGCCGGTCTGCACATTGACCTTGTAGACATCCGCCCCGGCCACGTACAGCGTGCCGTCGTCACCGCTCTGCATGATGGTCAGCTGGCGTGGCGCCGGGAAGCTGCGCACGGGTTTGGCGTCCAGGCCAGCGTCGGTCTTGTACACATCGAGCCGAGGCTGCTGCACTTCGTAGCGATCGTTCATCATCAACGTCGGGTTGGCGACGGTGTACAGCTCTTTGCCGTCGTGGCTGACCGTGAAGGCGAACATGGACTTGGCCTTCTCACCCGGTTTCTGGGTGATGCTGGCGTGGAACACCTGCTTGCAGTTGTCCAGCTCGACGCCGTAGACATCCGCGTAATGGTTGTTCAGCACGTAGGCGGTCTTGCGGTCCGGCGCCAACTGCACGGAGCCGGGGCCGAAGGCGTCCGGCAGCTTGCAGGTCTTGTACAGGGTGTCGCTGGCCAGGTCGATCACGTGCAGGTTGTTCGGGTAATTGGTGGTCACCATGTATTCGTGACCGACTTGCAGCGCGGTGTTTTCATCGGCCAGGACCGTGAGCGAAGCGGCGCTCAGGACGGCGAAAGCGGCCAGGCCGCAGGCTTTGATGCTGTGCATGCTGGAATCCTTCTTCTTGTACGCTGCTTTCAAGGGCATCACTTGTCTTTGGGGAAGACAGTGCCGAGGTTGCGCCAGTTGTCGTTGGACGCCTGGGCATCCTTGTTCCAGTCCGGGTAGGTGCTCATCATGTCCGGCACCTGGGCCGGCCACCAGCAGGGATCGGAGCAGCCATACAGGTCGGCTTCCATTGGCTGGCACAACGACGACACACCGCCAAACGCATCGATCTCCCAACCCGGGTCGGTGGTCGAGGCGCAACCCGCCACCGAGCTCATCGCCACCACTTCTTCGATGCGGTTTTCATCTGCGGCCTGATCCAGCTTCAACGCTTTGTTATTGATTGCCTTGAGATGTTTCATATCAGTGAGCCTTGCGCGGAGTGATGTAGCTGCTGATGAACGCAGGGTTGTGAGCCATGATCCGGGTGTAGACCTCGATACCGAAGTCGACCCAGTCACGCATCAGTTCGCAATAGTGATAGGTCGGGTGGGTCGGGTCGCCGTAGCGGGCGTAGCTCTCGTGGTAGCAGCCGCCGGAGCACAGGTTGCGGATCTGGCAGTCTTCGCAGCCGGTGTTGGTGCGGTCCAGGCGTTGCGAGAGGAAGTCGTTCAACTCCACCTGTTTCACGCCGCTGTGGACGTTGCCGAAGGTCGGCAGGCTCGAACCGGTAAAGCGGTGGCACAGGTTCAATTCACCCTTGTGATCCACCGCCAGCATCTTCAGGCCCGCGCCGCAGGGCAGCGCCTTTTTGTGACCTTCGTGGATGTCGGTGATCAACTGGTGCAGGTTGGAGAAACCGATGTTGCGGTGCTCCAGCGCCGCTTCCAGGTAACGCCGACCGAGGCGTTTCATGCTGGCGAAGACTTCGATCAGCTCGTCGCTGGTGAGGTTGAAGCTGCTGATATCGCCCGACGTCACCGGGGCAAAGCCGACTTCGGCGAAACCCAGCTCGTTGAACAGGTGATCCCAGATGGTTTCGACGTCGGTGACGCCGGTGGTCAGGGTCACCCGCGCGCCCACCGGACGGCTGTTGTAGCGAGAAAGCAGCATTTCGGCCTTGCGCCGCACCACGTCATAGGTGCCCTGCCCGCCCACGGTGATGCGGTTGCGGTCGTGCACGGTTTTCGGCCCGTCGATGCTGACGGACAGCCCGAAGCGGTGGGCATTGAGGTAGTCCACGGTGTCTTCGGTGAGCAGCGTGGCGTTGGTGGTCATGACGAACTCGACGAACTTGCCGGCTTCGCGAAAACGCTTCTCACAGTAATCGACCATGTACTCGATGAGCTTGCGATTGCTCAGCGGTTCGCCGCCGAAGAACACAACCGTAAACCGCTCTTCGTCCGGGGATTCGCGTAGCAGCATTTCCACCGAGGCGATCGCCGTTTCGACCTCCATTTTCTTGCCCGCCGAGGGCTTGTCGAGGTCTTCCTTGTAGCAGTAGGTGCAGCTCAGGTTGCAGCCGGTGTTGACGTTGAGCACCACGGTATTGATCGCCGTGCGCTCGACGCGTTTGGCGGCGATGTCCGGTGTCAGCGGCGAGCCGTCGCTGACCAGTTCCAGGGCCATCAGCTCGCGCAGGGTCTCGGTGATTTCCTCGCCGTTGAAGCGCGCGGCCAGGCGCTGGATCAAGTCGTCCGAAGAACAGCCCGGGCCGCGCAGGGTATCGATGATGGTGCCCGTCAGCTCATCGCTGGCGAACAGCGAACTGCTGGGGATGTGAAACAGCATGCGGTCGGCATCCACCAGCACTTCGTGCAGGTTGCGTTCGACCAGATTCAAGATAGCGCCCATTGCAAACCTCCTGTGCAAGCCCCGGTTGCGGGGCCTGCGATCATTCCGAAAAAGTGTCTGAATCGCTGACGATCAGACCAACTCAGGGAATGGGTGGATTGTTCCAGCGTTGCACGGTGACGATCATGTGGCCTTCGCCGGTCAGGGATTGCCCTGCATCGTCGACGGCGGCGATCACCTTGAGGTTGCCGGCATTGTTGGTGGACATCTTGCGCGCCGGGTTCGGCCCGGCATCGCCCGGGGTGAACACGCCCGTGTCGGCATGCATGGTGCCGGCGAACTTGACGTCTTCGTCTTCCTTGGCGCGGTCGTCGAAGGCTTCGACCTTCCACTGCGCCGGGAACACGCCGATGCGATACGGCTTGCCGTCGGCGCCCTTGCCCCAGGCCTCGGCATCGAAACGGCCCTGGACTTTCGGCGTCGAACCACCGCCCTCGCCGATCCGTGCCACCGAGAATTCCGGCACCACCTTGACCTCGGCGATCTTGCTGTACACCGACAGGCTCGGGCCTTTCAGCGTACCGACGCTGACCGCGCGCAGGCCCGGCTGGGCATTGGCCGCTGCCTTGAGCTTGACCTTGATCTGCTCCGGACTCTGCGAGACGACTTCGAGCACTTCCACGCCTTTGCCGAAGTTCGGCTTGCCGGTCAGGCCGCTGCCGATCAGGGTCACTTCGGTTTCGCTGCCGGCCTTCACATAACCCGGCTGCACCGCCAGCAAACGCTGGCTGCCCTGCTTGGCGGCGACGAAGTCCAGCCCGCGTTCATCGTGCTCGGCTTCGAACATGCGGCCCTGCATCGCATTGCCCTGGGCGGCGAACACCTGGCGCATGGTCACGCCATCGATGCTGACGTTGCCGCGCCATTCGTAGCCGGTGTAGAGAATCGCGCTGCCCTCGCCGTTGAACGGCGTGCCGTCGGCGTATTGGCCCTTGACGCTGACCTTGAAGGTGTCGCTGCCGTCGGCGGATACACTCATTACACCGGCCAGTTCGCCTTTGCCCGGCAAGTGTCCGCTGAAGCTCCAGTCACCCACCAGCGCCTCGCTTTTCGGCACCGTGCTCAGCCATTTTTTCCAGGCCGGGTTGTCCAGCGCATAACGCTTGGCCAACAGCGGCACCATCTCTTTACGGGCGATATCGAACCAGTCGCGGTCGCGGGACAACGCCTGATATTCCAGCGACGGCCACTGGCCGAGGTGGAAGTTCACCAGGCGTTCCCATTCCTGTGCGGGACGGCGTTGCAGGGCGACCCGCGCACCGGAGTGGCAGCGGCCGCACATTTGGCTGGTCTGGTCGTCGAACTTTTCGACGGTGTTGAGCCGGCGCTCCATGGCATAACGCACGCCGTCGGTCTCGCTCGGCGCCAGACCCTGGGTGTCGGCCAGGTACTTGACCAGCGTGCGACGGTCTTCATCGCTGATCTGCAGACCGTGCATGGTCTGCATCCGCGCGATGCTCATCAGCCAGCCTTCCGGCGTCTTGCGCTGATGGCTGATGCGGCTCAGGGCGTTATCGGCTTCGGGGGTGTGACAGCCCTGGCAGGTTTCCTTGAGGATGGTCTGGGCGTCGCGGGCTGCCAGGCTGTGAGGCGAATGCAGCGCTAGACAAGCCGCTACGGCCAGCAGGCTGGCGCTCATGCCTGAACGGAGTTTTCTCTTCATCAACGTCGAACCTCGCACGGTGCTTTCTTATTTTTGTGGCTTATCGTTTTCTGGGTTTCTGCCGCCGGCGGTGAGCCGCTGACGGGGGCAGGAGAAACGTCTGGGATGAGCAATACACGGAGCGTGCCAGCTTGTGAATATCCAGCCAAATCAATTACTTGTTGGTAAAGACCAAGGTTTTTCCAGGGGTGTCATCCGCGTTACACGTTTAAATTCGCGACAACTGTTTCACTCTGAGACAAGCATAGCCCTCTGTAGGAGCTGGCTTGCCAGCGAAGGCGGCCTGAAAATAAAAGGTGATCTCAAGGGCCTCTTCGCTGGCAAGCCAGCTCCTACAGGGCGTGGTGTTTCCGGTGTCTCACGCAGTCGCAATCTGCGACGTTTGTCGACGTCATGGCGATCCGGGAAACAGCTGCCAAACCCGTCAAATCGGGCTCTCGTTGCAAAAAACCATAACTGGCACAGCCATTGCGAAAGACCTCGCCACACGAACAAGACGAGGTTTCATCATGTCGCTTCCCAACCTGCTTCCCGCCACTTCGGCCTTCATCCAGCGCGCCCCGCGCATGCTCATCAAGGGCGACTGGGTCGAGGCCGCCGATGGCCAGACCATGCCCCTGCACAACCCGGCCACCGGCGAAGTGCTGTGCGTGGTGCCGCGCGCCACGCCGGAAGATGTCGACCGCGCCGTGCTCGCCGCCCGCCAGGCGTTCGATGATTCGGCCTGGACCCGCACTCGCCCCCGGGAGCGGCAGAACCTGTTGTGGAAACTGGCCGACCTGATGCAGCGCGATGCCGAGCTGCTGGCGCAGCTGGAGTGCCTGAACAACGGCAAGAGCGCGGCAGTGGCGCAGGTGATGGACGTGCAGCTGGCCATCGATTTCCTGCGCTACATGGCCGGGTGGGCGACCAAGATCGAAGGCTCCACGGTGGATGTGTCGGCGCCGCTGATGCCCAACGACCAGTTCCACAGCTTCATCCGTCGCGAAGCGGTGGGCGTGGTCGGCGCCATCGTCGCCTGGAACTTCCCGCTGCTGCTGGCCTGCTGGAAACTCGGCCCGGCCCTGGCCACCGGCTGCACCGTGGTGCTCAAGCCCGCCGACGAAACCCCGCTCACTGCGCTGAAACTCGCCGAGCTCGTGCTGGAAGCGGGTTACCCCGAGGGCGTGTTCAACGTGGTCACCGGCACCGGCATCACCGCAGGCTCCGCCCTGACCCACAACCCGCTGGTGGACAAGCTGACCTTCACCGGCTCCACTGCCGTGGGCAAACAGATCGGCAAGATCGCCATGGATTCCATGACCCGGGTGACCCTGGAACTGGGCGGCAAATCGCCGACCATCGTCATGGCTGATGCCGACCTGCACACCGCCGCAGCCGGTGCCGCCAGCGCGATCTTCTTCAACCAGGGCCAGGTCTGCTGCGCAGGCTCGCGCCTGTATGTGCAGCGCAAGCATTTCGACAATGTGGTGGCGGACATCGCCGGCATCGCCAACGCCATGAAGCTCGGCAATGGCCTGGACCCGAGCGTCGACATGGGCCCGCTGATCTCGGCACGTCAGCAGGAGCGCGTCTACGGTTACATCGAAAAGGGCCGCGAAAGCGGTGCGACCATCGCCTGCGGTGGCGAGCAGTTCGGCCCGGGCTTTTTCGTCAAGCCGACGGTGATCGTCGATGTCGATCAAAAACATTCGCTGGTGCAGGAAGAAATCTTCGGCCCGGTGCTGGTGGCGATTCCCTTCGACGACGAAGCCGATGCGCTGCGCATGGCCAATGACAGCCCTTACGGGCTGGGCGCGAGCATCTGGTCCAATGACCTGGCGGCGGTGCACCGGATGATCCCGCGGATCAAGTCCGGCTCAGTGTGGGTCAACTGCCACAGCGCCCTGGACCCGGCGCTGCCCTTTGGGGGGTACAAGATGTCGGGGGTCGGGCGCGAGATGGGGTATGCGGCGATCGAGCATTACACTGAGTTGAAGTCGGTGTTGATCAAGCTCTAATCGGCGGCGCCCTCACGGCCGCCATCGCCAGCAGGCTAGCTCCCACAGGGGATTTGTGATCGACACAAAACTACTGTGGGAGCTAGCCTGCTGGCGATAGGGCCAGGCCAGCCAATTGCAAGGGTCAGGGTTTGTATCCCTGAGCCAACAACCACCCCCGAACCATTCTCCCCTGCTCCACAGTCAAACCTGCCAGTGCCTGCTCAGCCGGCTCACTCCACAACCGCCGCACCAACGGCGCCAACTCCACCCCCTGCACATGCCAGATCCCCAACGGCTGGTCCGCCGTGATCACCACCTCGGCCTCATCGACAAACCCATCCTTCAACACCGGCGCCCGCTCAATCCGCAACGCACTGAAATCCGCCTCGACATGGGCCACCTCGGCATCCGGCCATTGTCGCCGCGCCTGCCAGAATGGCTGGTCAAGCCAGCGCTGCTCATCGGCATAAAAATCCCGGCCAATGCGCGCAAACCGCAGGAACAACTGCTCCACCCGCTGCTGGTGAAACCGCTGGGCCAGGCCCGCCCGCTCAGGTTTGCGCAACAAGGTGTTGATCACCGTCGGTGCCTGCAACGCCGAGGACAGGGATTGAAAGATACCGTTGCCCGACAGCGGGTCCACCGCCATCGCCGCATCACCGACCCGAATCCAGTGCTCGCCGCACACCTGTGGGCTGAGGATCGCCGTGCTGCTGCGGGCATGCAGTTGCAGGTCGGCCTCTGGCTCGGCGCCGAAAAAAGCCCGGGCCACTGCCGATGCCCGCCGCCGTTGCCGGCAGTATTCAAGCAGCTGCGCCTTACCTGGCAACCCGGCACTGGCCACGTCCACCGTCCATTGCCAGTAGCATTGACCGTCGTCCCGTCGCGCCATCCAGGCCCAGCCGTCGGCGAGGCTTTCCACGGCGCTGGCGGTCGTGCCCGGTGCGCCTTGCCAGCGATTGAGCAGGCTGACCGTCTCCGGCCCGCGCAAGCCTTTGCCCAGGGCCGGCGCCTGGCGCCCGCGCGCTTCCACGAGAAAATCCGCGTCCAGTGCTTCACGCCCTTCGACCTGGATCTGATGCCCCGAGGACGATGACAACACGCCGAGCACCCGACCTTCGATCAGGTCCACGCCCGCCTCGCGCAAGTCTTCGCGCAAGCCCCGGTCGAAGGCCGGGCGGTCGAGCAAGAATTCGATGTTTTGCGCATGCTGCTGGCCGTTCCAGTTCACCTGGCGTTGCGAAGGCAGTGTCGCCTGCGCCAAGGCCTGCTGCAGGCCGGCGCCGCGCAAGGCTTCCAGCACCCGCACGGAAACCCCCTCCAGCGCGGCAAAACGGCGCCACTCGCAGACCAGCGTCACCGGATATCCCAGTCGGCGCAAGCCCAGCGCCACCGCCGCACCGGCCGGGCCGGCACCCAGCACCACAATCGTACTCATGGGCCGCGACGCCGTTCGGGGCCACGGTAATGGGCGTTGTCCCGCAGGCACTGGACGATCTGTTCGTTGCTCGCCCCGGGATGCTCGACCAGGAAAGCGGCAATATGCCCGCTTAACGCCGCGCAGCCGAGGCTCGCCCCCGATTGCCCGGGATAGGTGCCGTGCACGCAAGCACCGAAATCCGCCTGGGCACTGTCAAGCCATGACCATTGCAATTCGGTGCATCGCGCATCGCCGGTCACGCGCAGCACCTGCGGATAATTCGCCGGAAACACCCCTTCGCCCTGGGCCGGGCTGGACGCGCACAGCAGCACGCCCCGCGCCACCGCCGCCGCGCAGGCGTTGCGCAGCAGGCTGCGATCCTGGCGCAGGCCCAGGCTCAGGTTGATCAAGCGCACGTCCTGCGCCACCAGCCAGTCGATGGCCGTGGCGATCTGCAAGGCGCTGGTCACCCCGCGCTGGTCGAACACTTGCGCAACGCAGAACAGCGCCGAGGGTGCACGCCGGCCGATGGCTTCGATCACCGCGCTGCCATGGCCCAGCGGATCGTCACGTAAATCGCTTTCGGCCAGCCCGTCCTCCACCAGGGAAAAACGCCGGCCGGCGACCACTTGCACTCGTTGCGCCGCCGAGTGACCGCTGTCTACCACGCCAATGCACAGCTCAGGCCTCATGCAGCACCGTTTTCGACACCAGCACGCCATCGAGCAATTCAAAGCGCAGGTCGGCATCGGCCAGGGTCGAGGGGCGATGGCTGATGAGGATGCGCGTACGCCCGGCAAACAGCCGGTCGATGGCTTCGATCACTTCGCGCTCGGTGGCTTCGTCCACCGCCGAAGTGGCTTCGTCGAGCACCAGGATCAGCGGGTCCTGCAACAAGGCGCGGGCAATGGCGATGCGTTGTTTTTGCCCGCCGGACAACTGCTGGCCGCGCTCCCCCAACGGACTGTCAAGGCCCTCGGGCAAGGTCGCGATCAGGCTGTCGAGTTGCGCCAGCCGCGCCACTTCGGCAATCGCTTCACGGCTGGCATCCGGCACGGCGTAGGCCAGGTTGTCGGCGAGGCTGCCGCGAAACAGCACGATGTCCTGGCTGACCACGGCAATGCGCCGACGCAATTCGAACAGGTCGAGTTCGCGTACATCCACCTCCCCCAGCAATACCCGGCCGGACTGTGGATCGTGATGGCGTTGCAGCAGGTCGATCAGCGTGGATTTACCGACGCCTGAGCCTCCGCTCAGGGCGACTTTCAACCCATAGGGAATGCACGCTTCGATGCCGCGCAAGGTCGTCGTCCGACCGGGATGACTGAAATGCACATCGTCGAATCGCAGATCGCCCGAAGTCGGCATCGACCGGGGCGCAACGGGAGTGAGCACCGTGGGTTGCTCGCCACGCAGTTCCATCACCCGCCCGAGGCTGACGGTCATCCGCTGCACCGCCACATACAGCCCGAGCAAACTCTGCACCGGTCCCACGGCCATGCCCAGGTAGGTTGAAAAGGCGATCAATGCACCCAACTGCCAGGTGCCCTGCACCACCCAATAACCGCCGATCAGGAACGCACAGGCCCGCGACAGCGAGGTCAGCGTACCCGGCACGGCCTGGGTGAAAAACTCGGTGACCTGCAGGCGCAGCAACTGGCTCATGTAACCCTGGCCCAGACTTTCAAGACGCCGAGCTTCGCGCTGCTGCTGGCCGGCGGACTGGATGAACTTCATCACCGGCAGCGTCTCGACCATGAACGACGACATGTCCGCCGAGCGTTCGCGCAACTGCCGCACATCGCGCTCGACCTTGCGCCGCATCCAGCGCAGCCAGAGCACGTCGAGGGGAATCAGCACCAGCGCCAGCAGCGACAGCTTCCACGACAGGGTCAGCAGCATCGCCACGGCCACCACCAGGCCGATCACGCTCGACACCGCCGAGAACAACGAATCCACGGCAAAGCGCTGGATCTCCGCCACGTCGCCATCCAGGCGCGACATCAGGTCGCCGATGCGCCGCTGGCCGTAGAAGCTCGGCGACAGGGTCTGCAAATGCCGGTACAGGTCATCGCGCAGGGCAAACAGCATGCGCCCGGACAAGCGCGTGTGCAGGTACCGGTTGATCCCGGACAACGCCGTGCCCAGCAAGCCGGCGACGATCATCAGCCCGGCGATCAGCACCAGCATCGGGAAGTTGCGCGCCAGCAGGCCATCGTCGATCAGCAGCTTGGTCAGCCACGGCTGCACCAGCACCAGCGCCGAGGCACACACCGACAGGCCCAACAGCCCGGCGATCGCCAGGCGGTGCGGGCGCACGAAGCTGTACAGCCAGCGCAACGCGGCTTGCAAAGCCTCGGGATTCTGGCTGTCGATCAGCCGCACGATCAGGCGCTGCATCACGAGCGCAACTGTTTGAGCTTGCGATACAGGGTCGCGCGACTGATGCCCAGGGCGTCGGCAGCCGCTGAGACGTTGCCCTGATGGCTGTCCAGGGACTGGCGGATCATCTCCAGTTCGTTTTCACGGATGCTGCCGGCCTGGGGCCGTTCGCTGGCGTTGAGGTCGTCGAGCATGCTGTCGGGCAAATGATCGAGGGTGAGCACCGTGTCCCCGGGTTCGCGCATGGCCAGCGCGGTGCGCAGGACCATCTCCAGTTGGCGGATGTTGCCCGGCCAGTGATAGCCCTCGAGCAAGCGGTTCAAGTCGTCGTGCAGGACCATGTTCGGCGCGTCGAGCCTGGCCAGCAGACGGCCTACCAGTGCGCTGAAATCCTCGCGCTCGCGCAGCGCCGGGAGCATCACGCTGATGCCGTTGACCCGGTAGAACAGGTCCTCGCGAAAGTGTTTGTCTTCCACCAGGCGCTTGAGGTCGCGGTGGGTGGCGCAGATCAGCGCGACGTCGATGTCCTGCTCTTCGCCGGCGCCCAATGGCGCGACCTTGCGGTCCTGCAGCACGCGCAGCAGACGGGCCTGCAAGGCCAGCGGCATGTCACCGATTTCATCGAGGAACAAGGTGCCGCCGTGGGCCTGTTGCAGCCGCCCGACCATGCCGCCCCGGCGCGAACCGGTGAACGCACCCTCGCGGTAGCCGAACAGTTCCGACTCGATCAGGCCTTCGGGGATCGCCGCGCAGTTGACCGCGACGAAAGGTTTGTCGCAGCGGCTGCCGGCCATGTGCAGGGCACGGGCGATGACTTCCTTGCCGGTGCCGGTTTCACCCAGCAGCAACACCGGCAACTGGTTGGCCAGGCCTTGACGGGCCATGCGCAGGGCACGGGCATAACGGGCATTGCTGCCGGCCAGGGATTCCAGGTCGGGCTGGTTTTTCGCAGGTTTGGCGACGGTGCGTGGCGAGCTGCCGACGTTGATCGAGCGTTGCGGCGCGCGCAGGGTCTTGTAGAAGAATTCACCCTTGGCGGTCTGCAGACTGCCGACGCCGCCCTGATGCAGGCGTGCCAGCAATTGAAGGCCATCGACCCCGAGGAACTCTTCGCAGCGCCGACCGACCAGCGCCGAGCGTTCGGCATGCAACAACTGGCAGGCCTGGGCGCTGACCGCGAGGATCTGCCCGCCCAGGCTCACCGCCAGCAGGCCCTGCCACGGCGATTCGAGGTATTGGCGGCGACTATGGAAAGCCAGGACGATTTCGTCCGGATAGCTTGAGTTGAAGACCCGGCTCTCGATCTGGCTGACGGCCATGGCCAGCAGCGCGGTGCTGTCGTGGGCTCGGCCCAGCGGGCCTTCGCGGGTCAGGTCGAGCACGCCGAGGATGTCGCCCTGGGGGCAATGGATCGGCACCGAGGTGCAGGAAAAATCACTGAGGCGATCCAGGTAATGTTCGCCGCAATCGATCAGGGTTGGCCGGGCCTCCACCAGGGCGGTGCCGAGGGCGTTAGTGCCGCGCGCGGCTTCGCTCCAGCAGGCGCCGAGGGTGATGTCCTGCAGGCCACTGCCCTTGAGGCGGTCGGCGCGGCCTTCAACGGCGAGGATGGTGGCGTCGGAGTTGGCGAGGATGATCAGCCCTTCCTTGCCCTGGCGTTCGGCCAGGTAATCGATCGCCGGCAACGCCGCATCGATCAGCAGGCGATTGCTCGCCAGCAACACATCGACGCTGGCACTCGATTCCAGCGCCAGCTCATGCTTGGCATTGAAATGCACACCATGGCTGAGGCTGCGCCGCCACGAAGCATCGATCTCCGCGCGCAGGACACCGTCCGGGACTTCGCCTTCCAGATGCAGTTTTTCCCGGGCCAGCCGGGCTTCACGATGCAGCTTGGGGGAGTTTGTTTTTATTAGCGTCATCAAGCGCTCCGGGTCGTCCGCCCTGCGCCTTCATACGTCGGCGCCCTGCCGCAATCTTTACGTTAACGTCAGGGCGATGGCAAGTGCCTTACGGCGCTTGTGTTCCGGCAGGTGGATCGTGTCATCGTTCTTCGCGAGCAAGCCCGCTCCCACACTTGACCGAGTTGGACCACAGGTTTGTGATCGACGCTGAACAATGTGGGAGCGGGCTTGCTCGCGAAGGCAATAGACCGGACAGCAAAAATTTCAAAGCTGCCAAACCTCAGGGCTCACAAAAAACGCCCGCGCATTATCCTCCAGACTCTCCAGGTGATACCCCCCCTCCTGCACGATCAAACACGGCAATCCCAGGCTGCGAATCCGCTCGCCGAGCACCGCAAACCCTTGCCGAGTCACCGCCACCTTGCTCTGCGGATCCAGCTCGAAAATATCGAACCCCAAGGACAACACCAACACCTCGGCACCGAACTCCGTCACCGCTTCCAGAGCTACATCCAGCTGCTCGAGGAAGTCGGCCTCGCTAGCCCCATGGGCCATCGGCAAGTTGAGGTTGAACCCCTCGCCCGCTCCGACGCCACGCTCATCGGCAAAACCCGCAACCCCCGGATAAAAATTGGTCGGATCGCCATGCACCGAGACATACAGCACGTCATCGCGATCATAGAAGATCTCTTGGATGCCCTGGCCGTGGTGCATGTCGGTGTCGAGCACCGCCACCCGCGCAAAACCACCACGCAACACCTGGGCCGCCACCGAGGCGTTGTTCAGGTAACAGAAACCGCCCGCCGCTTCGGCCCGGGCATGGTGCCCCGGTGGACGGCACAAGGCATAGGCCGCCGGTTCGCCATCGAGCAGGGCCTGGGCGCCGGCGACTGCGCTTTGCGCCGACCAGTAGGCCGAACGCCAAGTCTGCTCGCCCACTGGGCAACTGCCGTCGGCCAGGTAGCGCGCGGCTTGCGCGAGCACCCCGCGCAAGGCGTTGGGCTCACGCACGAAGATGTTCGACATCACCTCGTCGCCCCAATCCTCGGGGATCTCCTTCCAGCGCTGGTGGGCTTCCTGGAGGAACGCCAGGTAGGGTGCACCGTGTACTGCCAGTAGCGGATCGAGCCCGGCATCAACGGGCTGTTCGACCTTGAAACCCAATGCCTTTGATGCCTGCACCAGGCGCTGGGCGCGCTCGGGTACTTCCTGGGGGGTGCGCATCTGGCCACGGGAGTAGTAGCTGCGTGGATGGTGGAGCAATTGTTCGGGGTGGAAAAAACTGCGCATGGGATAAATTCCTGTCAGCGATCTTCAATCAGGGCGAGTACTTCTGTAGGAGCAAGCTTGCTCGCGATGAGGCCCGCACATTCAATATTGATGGCGACTGATCTACCGCTATCGCGAGCAAGCTTGCTCCTACAGGGGACTGCGTTTACTCAGCGATTTGCGCGCGGGCCAGCACGGCGTTGAGCAGCACATCAGTGCCCTGGCGCACATCTTCGGGCAACACATCTTCCGCTTCGTTATGGCTCAGGCCACCCACACACGGAATGAACACCATGGCCGTCGGGCAGAACCGCGCCAGGTGAATCGCGTCGTGCCCGGCACCGCTGACGATCGATTGCTGGGCGTAGCCCAGGGCATCCACCGCCTGCTGCACGGCCGCCACGCAATCGGCATCGAACGGCGTGGCCGGGCTGATCCAGTGTGGGGTAATGGTCAGGTTCAAACCGCGACCGTCGGCGATCGCCTGCAGTCGCGCACGAACCTGTTGCTCCATGGCCTCGATGGCTTCGTCGCGGTGATGACGCAGGTCGACCGTAAAGTTGACCAGCCCCGCAATGGTGTTGCGCGAGGACTTGTTGATGCTCAACTCGCCCACCGTGGTCAGGCCTTCGGGGGCGAAATCGGCAGCCAGGCCTTCGATGGCCTGGATCATCCGCGCCACGCCGTTCAAGGCGTCCTTGCGCAGGGGCATGGGCGTCGTACCGGCGTGGGCGGCCATGCCTTCGACGCGCACGTCGAGCCAGCGGATCGCCTGGCCGCCGCTGACTACGCCGATGCTATTCGCGTTGTCCTCGAGGATCGGCCCCTGTTCGATATGCGCTTCAAAGTACGCATCCACCGCACCGCCCAACGGACGATCGCCCGCGTATCCCGTGCGCTGCAGCTCTTGTGCGACGCTGATGCCATCGGCATCGCGCACCGCCAGCGCCGCGTCCAGCGACATGATGCCGGTGAATACCGCCGAGCCGAACATCGCCGGGGTGAAGCGCGCGCCTTCTTCGTTGGTCCACACCGCCACTTCCAGCGGCTTGCGGGTCTGGATCCCCAGATCATTGAGGCAGCGCACCACTTCCAGGCCGGCGAGCACGCCGTACACGCCATCGAACCGGCCGCCTTCGGGCTGGGTGTCAAGGTGGCTGCCCATCATCACCGGTGCGGCATCGGGATCGGTACCGGCGCGGCGGGCGAACAGGTTGCCGATGGCATCCACGCTCAGGGTCATGCCAGCTTCACGGCACCAGTGGGCAAACAGTTCGCGACCGGCCTTGTCTTCGTCGCTCAAGGCCAGGCGGCAGCTGCCGCCACGGGCGGTGGCACCGATTTCGGCCATCGCCATCAGACTCGCCCAGAGGCGTTCGCCATTAATCTTCAACATAAATCACTCCAGGAAAATGCAAAACGACGCTTTGTAGGAGCCGGCTTGCCGGCGAAGAGGCCTTCAAGACATGCATCGATCTTTCGACCGTCTTCGCCGGCAAGCCGGCTCCTACAGTTCGGTTCGGCGTCAGGCGTTGGCCATTTCCACGCGTTCAGCACTGGCATGGCGACGGGCAAGGGACAGGACACAGATCAAGGACGTTGCGGCGATCAGGCTGTAGAACACCGCCATCGGCCACCATTGGCCGGCGAACTTGTGCGCCAGCATCGTGCCGATCAGCGGCGTCAAACCACCCGCCACGGCCCCGCAAATCTGGTACGCCAGGGAGATCGCGGTGTAGCGCACCCGGGTCTCGAACATTCCGCTGACGTACCCTGCGATCACGGCATAAAACGACGCCATGCACACCACCGCCAGGGCAATGCCGAGGATGATCAGCGGCGCCTGGGCCGAACTCACCAACACGAACATCGGGTAAGGCGAGGCCATGGCCAGCAGCGATACCAGGCACAGGAAGCGGGTCGCGCCGATCTTCTCGGCGACCCACGCCGCCAGGGGTTGAATACAGAACTGGATCATCGCGACGACGAACAGGCACTCCAGGATCAACGAGCGCGGCAGCTCAAGTTGTTGGGTGGTGTAGGCGATCATGAAGGTATTGGTGAAATACACCCCGGCGATGCCCAATGTGTTGGCACCGATGCACAACAGCAGCGGCCGCCAGGCGGTGCGCAGCACTTCCATGACCGGCGCCTGTTCCTTGCGTTGGCTTTTGCTGGCCTGCTCGCGGCTGGCGAGAAACTCCGGCGACTCGTTCACGCCCAGGCGAATCGCCAGGCCCACCAGCAACAACAGCGAACTGGCGAGGAACGGCAAGCGCCAGCCCCAGCTCATCAGGTCTTCTTCCGGCAAACGGGTGACCGCGCTGAAGGCCAGCAGCGACAGGATCAAACCCGCCGGGCTGCCCAGTTGCGCGAACGAGGCAAAGAAATTGCGTCGGCCCTTGGGCGCATGCTCGCCGGCCATCAACACCGCCCCGCCCCACTCGCCACCGACGGCAATGCCCTGGACGATGCGCAACAGAATCAACAGTACCGGTGCCGCTGCGCCGATCTGCGCGTAGGTCGGCAGCAAGCCGATGCACACCGTGACCACGCCCATCATCAGCAAGGTGATGATCAGCGATTTCTTGCGGCCGATGCGGTCGCCGATATGCCCGAAGACAATCCCACCCAACGGCCGCGCAAAGAAACCCACGGCGAAGGTGCCGAACGCGGCCATGGTGCTGAACAGTTTGTCGTCGGAGGGAAAGAACAGCGCACCGAACACCAGCGCGGCGGCGGTGGCGTAGATGTAAAAGTCGTACCACTCGATCATGGTGCCGATAAAGGCTGCGGCAGCCGCACGGCGCGGCTGGGACGAAGCGGGAGGCTTCATGGGGGCGGACTCCTTTGTTTATATTTTTGGCAGGAGATAAACGAACAATCAGCGGCGCTCTGGCGGCGCCGGTCTGGTGATGATTTTTCGTCCGCGGGCGATGATTAGTCAATTTTCTATTTGTTATTTTAATTATAAACCACGTTTATAATTTGGGATTGCCGTGTCAGAGTGTGACTCGCTGGACAAGGTGCAGATCACGCTCAGCTGCTTCCAAATGTGGCCCCCGCATGGCCCGTCCTCTGTCATCAACTGCTAAATCACTGTCGCTCAATGAGAAGCAGACACCCCGCGCCTGGCGATACTGGTTGGCTCATCGAACAGTGACGCGACACGTCTAGACCGATGCCTTTGTGCCCTGATGGGGCTATCGGTTGCATCTCAAAAAAACAATCAAAGAGAGCGCAGAATGAAGTTCAGTTTTGTCGATAACAGCAAACCCACCCGACGGCGCGTTTTGCGCGATGCCTTGACCCTGGCTGTGGCCGCCTCCCCCTTGACCAGCCTCGCCCGGGCAGCCGACGAAAACGTCGAGGAAGTGACATTCGCGGCGGGCCCGCGGCCGCTGGTGCAATACCCGCAAAAACGCCCGCTGACCCTGGTGACCACCCGCCCACCGCACCTGGAGACGCCCTTCGCGGTCTTCAACGAAGGGCCGATCACCCCCAATGACGCTTTTTTCGTGCGTTACCACCTGGCCAATTTCCCCACCAGCATCGATCCGGACAGCTACCGGCTGACGGTCAAGGGTGCGGTCGACACCGTGTTGTCGCTGTCCCTTGCAGAGCTCAAGGCGCTGGCGGAGCCGGTGGAAGTGGTGGCCGTCAATCAATGCTCGGGCAACAGCCGCGGCTTCTCGATGCCGCGGGTGTTCGGCGCGCAGTTGGGCAATGGCTCAATGGGCAATGCACGCTGGGTGGGTGTGCCGCTCAAGGCTGTGTTGGAAAAAGCGGGGGTGAAGGCCGAGGCCAAACAAGTGACCTTCCGCGGCCTCGACAAACCGGTACTGCCAAGCACACCGGAGTTCATCAAGGCCCTGGACATCAGCCATGCCATGGACGGTGAGCCGATGATCGCCTGGTCGATGAACGGCACCGACCTGCCCTTCCTCAACGGTTATCCGATCCGCCTGGTGGTGCCCGGTTATTTCGGCACCTACTGGGTCAAGCACCTGAGCGAGATCGAAGTCGTCGACCATACCTACGACGGTTTCTTCATGGCCAAGGGTTACCGGGTTCCGGACAACGATTGTTTCTGCATCGCCCCCGGCACCACCCCGGCGCAAACCAAGCCGATCTCCAAACTGCCGGTGCGCAGCTTCATCACCAGCGTTAAACAGGGCGATGTGTTGCCGCTGAAAAAAAACGTGCTGCTCAAGGGCATCGCGTTCGACGGCGGTGCCGGAGTGAACAAGGTCGAACTGTCCATCGACGGTGGAAAAACGTGGCGTCAAGCCACGCTTGGCCAGGACCTTGGCCGTTTCTCCTTCCGCGAGTGGACGCTGGCGATCACCTTTAGCAGCAAGGGCGCGACACAGCTGATGGTGCGCGCCAGCAACCGCGCAGGCGAGACCCAACCGCTGCAAGCCGACTGGAACCCTGCGGGCTACCGCCGCCACGTCGTCGAAACCAGCCACGTGACCGTCGCCTGAGGAGAGCCGGATGAAACCCATGAAAATCATGACCCGCTGGCTGTGCGCGGCGCACATTTGCCTGGCTGGCATCGCCAACGCAGCGCCACTGACGATCACCTTGCCGGCGGAAACGGCGGCGTTGAAGCCCAGTACGCTGCCTGGTTACGCGCTTGCCCAGCAGAAGTGCTCCACCTGCCATTCCGCCGACTACATCAACTTCCAGCCCCCGGGCATGAGCCTGGCGCAGTGGACGGCGGAAGCGGGCAAGATGCAGCACGTGTACGGTGCTCCGATCAGCGATCAGGACGTGACCATCATCGGCGCCTACCTGGCGGCCACCTACGGCAGTGCCAAGGCGAGCGATGCCGATGTACAGGCGGCCTCGAACCCGTCGGCGGGCCAACCAGCGCCAGCCCCTATGGCAAAAGTCGACGCCACGACCTTGCTGCAGAACAACGCCTGCCTGTCCTGCCACGCCATCGATCACAAGGTCGTCGGCCCGGCTTATCACGATGTGGCGGCCCGGTACGCCAATGACCCGCAGGCCCTGGCCAAGCTGACGTCGAGCATTCAGCACGGCGGTAGCGGTAAATGGGGGGATATCCCGATGCCGCCTTTCGCGCAGTTGAGCGCGGACGATCTGCACAGCCTGGCGACGTTCATCCTGAAGCAGTGAGCCCATTGTGGCCTGGAGTGGTTTGAGCATGCAGGGCCAAGTCGATCCACTGAGCATGGATCGACTTGAGCTGCGGCCGGCGGCATGCGGTCAGCTGATGCCTTGGCCCATGAGCTTTTCTGCGCCGCCAGGCGAACGATGTTAGGATCTGGCCCATTGCGGGGTGACTTGCCCTTTCATGTTTTTACTTTCCGTGAACACCTATGGACCGCCTGCTCAATGACCGCTTGGACTGGAACCTGCTGCGCACCTTTCGGGTGATCGGCCAGGAGCTGAGCATCAGCCGCGCGGCCGCCCGCCTGCACCTGACACAGCCGGCGGTGAGCCAGGCGCTCAAGCGCCTGGAGGAACAACTGGGGCGGCAACTGATCGCCCGGCGCGGGCCACGGTTTGCCCTGACCGAAGTCGGCGAGCAGATCTTCGAACTGGCCGGGGAAATCTACGGGCAGATGTCCCAGGTCAGCAGCGTGCTGGAACAACCGGCCGACGAAGTCATCGGCAAGGTGCGCCTGCTGATCATCAGCCGGATCTTCTCCGAGCGCTTCGATGACTTCCTCGCCGACTTTCATCGCCAGCACCCGCGGGTGGATCTGGAGGTCGAGGTGATGCGCAGTTCCGATATCGTCAGCGCCCTCCAGGAAAAAACCGCTACTCTGGGCCTGAGCCTCAACCGGCGCCCGCAGCCGCGCCTGGAACAGCGTCTCTTCCTGCGCCAGCGTTATGCGTTTTTTTGCGGCAAGCACCATGCGCTGTTCGGTCGACGTGACGTCGCCGAAGGGGATTTGCAGCGGGAGAATTTCGTCAGTTTCACCAGCGACCAGATTGGCGGCATGCTCTCGCCGTTGACGATCTTTCGCGACCAGCAGGGCTTCAGCGGACGCATCGTCGCCTCGTCACCAAGCCTGGAAGAAGTGCGGCGACTGGTGATCGCCGGCTTCGGTATCGGTTGCCTGCCCGAGCACGTAGTGGCGGCCGACGTCGACGCCGGATTGCTCTGGCGCCTGCCGCCCCATGAAGGGATTGCCGATGTGGACATCCATTTGCTGTGGAACCGCGAGCAGCGCATGAGCCGTGCCGAGACGATCTTTCTCGAAAGCCTGCAACAGCGACTGACCGACTGAGCTCATGATTTTCTGCGGATGATAGATCGCTTATACGTGAGGATCGCCCGGTGCCTTGCTCGGCACGGCGTATTGCGGCTTGAGGTGGCCGTCCTGATCGAGTAGCCAGGCGTCCATGATCTGCCGCACCACCGGACCGGCGACACGGCCACCGGCCTCGCCGTTTTCGATCATCACCGAAATCACGATTCGCGGATGTTCGGCCGGGGCAAATCCGACGAACAAGGCATTGTCGCGGTTGCGCTCGCGGGTCTTCGCGCGGTTGTAACGCTCGCCCTGCTTGATCGCCACCACTTGCGCGGTGCCGCTCTTGCCGGCGATCCGGTACTGCGCCCCCGCCGCTGCCGCCCGGGCGATCCCGCGGGCGTCGTGCATCACCATCTGCATGCCGTGGTTGACCTGCTCCCAGTCGCGCGGGTCCTTGAGCAGGATATTCGGCATCGGATGCTCGTCCACCGGCGCGACCCCGTCGACGGTCTTGGCCAGGTGCGGGCGGTTCCACACGCCTTTGTTGGCTATAAGCGCCGTGGCCTGCGCCAGTTGCAGCGGCGTGACCTGCATGTAGCCCTGGCCGATGCCGAGGATCACGGTTTCCCCAGGAAACCATGGCTGACGTCGCGTGGCGCGCTTCCAGGCCTGGGATGGCATCAAGCCGGGGGACTCTTCGAACATGTCCAGCGAGACCTTTTCCCCGAGGCCGAACATGGCCATGTAGTCGTGCAGTCGATCGATACCCAGCTTGTGCGCGAGGTCGTAGAAGTAGGTGTCGTTGGAGCGCATGATTGCCGCGTCCATGTCCACCCAACCGTCGCCGCTGTGGTTCCAGTTGCGGTACTTGTGGTCGAAGTCCGGGAGTTGGTAATAACCTGGATCGAAGACCCGGGTCTGCGGCGTGACGATGCCGGCGTCGAGCCCGGCAATCGCGACTTCCGGCTTGATGGTCGAGCCCGGCGCGTAGAGCCCGCGCAGCACACGGTTGAACAGCGGTCGATCGATGGAGTCGCGTAGCGCCGAGTATTCCTTGGAGCTGATACCGGTGACGAACAGGTTCGGATCGAAACTCGGGTTGCTGACCATGGCGAGCACTTCACCGGTCGAGGGATCCAGCGCGACCACGGAGCCACGACGATCGCCCAGGGCGTGCTCGGCGGCCTCCTGCAGCTTGACGTCCAGGCTCAGGACGATGTTTTCACCGGGCACCGGATCGGTGTGCTTGAGCACGCGCAACACGCGGCCCTGGGCATTGGTCTCGACTTCCTCGTAACCGACATGGCCGTGCAGTTGCGACTCGTAGAATTTTTCGACCCCTGTCTTGCCGATGGACTGGGTACCTCGATACTCGACGGTATCCAGGACCTTGGACTCTTTCTCGTTGATCCGTCCGACGTAGCCGACTGAATGCGCGAAGTGCTCGGCCAACGGATAGTGCCGCACGAACTGCGGCTCGACATCGAGGCCCGGCAAACGGAACTCGTTGACCGCCAGTACCGCGATCTGCTCCTCGGTCAGTTCATAGAACAAGGTCACCGGCACGAACGGATGCCGTGCCTGTTTCATCGCCTTGTCGAACTGCGTGCGGTCTTCGGCAGGCAGGTGCAGCAGGCTGATCACTTCGTCCAGTTCCTGATTGACATCGGATGCGCGTTCGCGAGTGATGGTCAGGTTGTAGCTGGGCCGGTTGTCCGCCAGGACCACGCCGTTGCGGTCATAGATCATGCCCCGGGTAGGCGTGATCGGCAGCACGTGGACACGGTTGTTTTCGGAGATCGTCGAGTGATAGTCGAATTCCACCACCTGCAGTACGTACAGGCGCACCACCAGTGCACAGGTGATGGCGACGACGAACAAGGCACAGGCCATCAGTCTCTTGTTGACCAGGCGCGTCTCTTTTTCGTGGTCTTTTATCGGAATCGGTTGGGGCATTTCTGTAGCAACTCTGAAAAGAAAATGCCGATCCCTGGGCTTGAAACAGTCCGTTAAAAAAACGAGCTGCACCATAACAAAAACTGCCGGGTCACTTTCGTGTCATTTTCTTTATGTTGGGCCGCGGAAAGCCGCCCGGAGCAACCGGCATCATGCAGGAAAAACGCGCACAAAAACAAAACCCCTACCTGCATGCGCAGATAGGGGTTTCGGAATTTAATCTTGACGATGACCTACTCTCACATGGGGAAACCCCACACTACCATCGGCGATGCATCGTTTCACTTCTGAGTTCGGGATGG